>JASLCA010000140.1 GCA_030146225.1 Sphingobacterium sp.
TCCGCTTAGGCTTCCGCTACAACCAGACTCCTGTTGTGTTCCGGAATCAAAAAGTAAATGATATGGCCGTTTCATTTGGCTTTGGCTTACCATTGCCAGAGACCAACTTTGGACGTACCTTCTCACAAATTAATATCTCTGCGGAGCTTGGTCAACAGGGCTCGCTATCCAATAATATGGTGCGTGAAAGATATATTAATATCAGTATTGGCTTTACGATAAATGATTCTTGGTTTATTCCTCGTAACTTAGATTAAAATCTAATGCAAGAAGTAGGACGTAAAATATTTTTAAGAATGCCCCTTGTTATGCTATGCCTAACAGGGGCATTCTTGTTTTTCTCCTGTGAGAATGACTTAAAGGATGTGGAGAAGATTGCCAATATAAAGGCCGAAGAGAATGTTAATATATCCAAGCATGTAACGGTTATTTATAGCGATTCAGCCATTGTTAAGGCCGAGCTTACGGCGCCAGAGTTAAGGGAATATCCTGACAGCACAGGCATGTATGAATTTAAGAAGGGTGTTCTGATTCGATTCTTTGATGCTATTGGCGGGGAATCACAGCGAATTAAAGCAGATTACGCCATGCAACGCAACAATGAAGGCCTGACTGTTTTCCGCAAAAACGTGGTGGTCAACATGACTGATGGCTCGATTATTAAGACGGAGGAGCTGTACTTTGATGAGCAAAAGAAAAAATACTACAACAGTGTCCCCATTACCTTTGAATTTAAGGATGAGCGCGGCAGCTTACAAGCCACCTCATTTATCTCGGATACGGAGTTTAAGCGTATTGATGGTCAAAATATGACGGGTTTTTACATCCCAACTTCTGAAAACCAGTTGCCCAGATTTGGGAATTAAGCGCAGCTAAAAAAAGGGCTTTAAAATTTACTTTTGATCACCTTGATTTTTTTACACTTTTTTTTCATAAAAATTGTATCTTGCGCCTTGTTTTTAGTACAGGTCAATTATTATTAAGCATTTAAAATAAACACAGTATATAGATTATGGGATTAATGAGCTATTTGCGGAACCGTGCAGGGTTAGTTGTAACCATTATAGGTTTAGCAATTGTTGCGTTTTTGTTGGGAGACATCATCAATATGGGTACTCCTTTTTGGATGAAAAACCAGAATCAAGTTGGGAATGTGAATGGCGAGTCTATTGACTACCAAGACTTCAACATGCAAGTTGAGCAAACGACGGCACAATATCAACAACAAATGGGTGGAGCAGCCTCTCCGCTGATTAAGAACTATGCCGTACAGCAGGTTTGGAATCAATTTATTTCGCAAGAATTATTAAAGCAAGAGATTGCAAAGATTGGACTTACAGTTGGTAAAGAAGAGTTAAATGCTTTAGTAACAGGCTCCAATCCATCACCACAGATTATTCAAGCCTTTACCAACCCAGAGACTGGAATGTTTGACAGAAATCAGTTGAACACCTTCCTTTCATCAATTTCTACACAGGGGACGGCTGAGATGAATCAACAATGGGAAATGTTGCTTCAGAATATTCAGAATGAGCGCTTAAACCAGAAGTATTCAAACTTACTTACCAATAGCGTATATGTTACTGCATTGGAAGTTCAAGAAGAATACAACCAACGTAACAAGCTAGCTAACTTCAAATACTTGATGTTGGACTACTCTTCGGTAAAGGATGCAGAAATCAAATTGACAGATGCTGACTACAAAGCTTATTACGATGCCCATAAAAATGGCTTTAAAAACCCAGAGGAAAGTAGAGCTATAGAGTATGTACTTTTTGATGCAAAGCCTACAGCTAATGATACAGCAGCAACAAAATCTACAATTGATCAATTAAAAGCAGAACTAATAGCTTCTACAAATGATTCGTTATTTGTGATGGCCAACTCGGATACCAAACGTCCATTTACTTATGTACGCAAAGGTCAGGTGAGCCCAGCATTAGATTCTATTATCTTTAATGCAGCAGTAGGCAGTACCGTTGGCCCTATTCTTTCGAATGGCGTTTATGAGATTGCTAAAATTGCTGACGCTAAATTTAGCCCAGACTCAGTTAAGGCATCCCATATTCTATTGAATGCTACAGCAGAAGGCGGCGTGGACAAGGCTAAAGTAAAGGCTGATTCCATTAAAGGCTTAATTCAAAAAGGAGAAAGCTTTGCAGCCTTAGCTATTCAGTTTAGCACTGATCAAGGCAGTAAAGTAAGCGGTGGCGAATTGGGCACGATTGTACGTGGTCAAATGGTACCTGAATTTGAAGAAGCTGTATTTTCTGGTAAGACAGGAGATGTTGTGGTTGTAAACAGTCGTTTTGGAACACATATCGTTAAAATAGAACAGCAAATTGGAAACTCTAAAATCGTGAAAGCTGCAATTGTGGATAAAGCAATTACAAGTGGTAAAGCGACTACAGATGCGGCCTACAGCAAAGCCAATAACTTCTTTGCCGATATAAACAGCAAAAACTTCACCGAGACTGCAGCTAAACATAGCTTAAAGGTTGAAAAGGTAGATAGAGCAATCGCAATGGACAACAACTTCAATGGTACTGAGGTTCCAAGAGAATTGGTACGTTGGATATTTGAAGCTAAAAAGGGAGAGGTTTCGGAGAAAGTATTCGAAACTGATCAGAACTTTATTGTAGCTCGCGTAACGGATATTCAACCAAAAGGTATCTTAAGCTTAGAAGCCGTTAAATCTTCTATTGAGGCGCAGGTTAAGAATGAAGTAAAAGCAAAGATGTTGTCTGAGAAGATGAACAATGCATTAGCTGGAGCTACCGCTATCGATCAAGCTGCACAAAAACTAGGTAAATCTGCAATCAATGTGGAGAACATTGTATTGGCAAATCCAGTATTACCAGGTGTGGCTTTAGAGCCAGCTGTCGTAGGAACTGCTTTCGGCTTACAGCCAAACAAGGTTTCTAAATCCGTAAAAGGTACACAAGGTATATACGCAGTACAAGTAAATGGGTTTACAAACCCAGCTGAGCTTGTAGCTAGCGAAGTGAATAATCAAAAGAAACAATTGCAATCTACACGAGCACAACGCTCTTGGTCTGCCATCTTCCAAGCTTTACAAAACAAAGCAACTATAGATGACAATCGCATTAGATTCTATTAAAATATATTCATTAACTTTATAGCCGGGCAATTTTGTCCGGCTTTTTTTTGTTTAATAGCCATGGAGATTCAAGAAAATATTGTAAACAAAGTTGCTTTAAGTGGTTTAGTTACTATTGACTTAGCCAATTATGCAACGACAAGCGAAATCGTCACCTACGACATTAAGGACAATTTATTTCATGGATTAATTCTTAGGGAAAAAGATTTTCGAGAATTTATCAAGAACCATAACTGGGAAGTATTTCAAGACAAGCATGTCGCGATCTGTTGCACAGCGGATGCAATTGTGCCGACTTGGGCCTATATGCTTCTAGCCACAAAGCTAGCTCCCTACGCAACTTCAGTAAACTTTGGAGATAAAGACGAGGTTTTGCGTATATTGTTCCTAGAATCGATTAAAAACATAGACTACAGCGAATACATAGACCAAAGAGTCGTAGTAAAGGGATGTGGCGAGGTATTTATACCTGAAGCTGCATTTGTAAGCTTTACTACTGCCTTGAGTAAGGTGGCCAAAAGCATTATGTATGGAGAACCCTGCTCAACAGTTCCAGTTTTTAAACGTAAAAGTTAAACTATTGGCATAGTTATTTGTCAATTATAATATGAAGAGACTCTATATACTACTAACCCTTGTGCTAGGTTCCTATCTTTGGACTACAGCACAAAGCCTTCCCTACCTAGCCTCCCCTACCTACAAAGAGGGCGAAAAGTTAGTGTATAAGTTACGATATGGTTTTATGTCGGCTGCAACAGGAACCTTAAAGGTAGAAAAGTCAAAGACGCGCTTTGCCAATCCCAATGCGTTCCACCTTTCGGCCTTTGGTCAGACATCGGGAGCTTTCTCTGTATTTTACACCGTAAAGAATCAATATGATTCCTATATAGATGGCGACAATTTCCTGCCCTACCTGTATACCGAAGATATTCACGAAGGTAATTATACACGCACGGAGAATGCCGTTTTCGACCATAAGAATAAGAGTGTAACAGGGCGTAAAGGAACATTTAAAAGTCCGAATAGTCAATTTTTCGACCTCTTGTCGGCTTATTACTTCTCTCGGAATTTAGACCTCTCTTCATTAAATAAGAATGATAGTTTTAAGATTACCTACTTTCTCAACGATGAAGTAGCGCAATTGGCTGTTAAATATATTGGGGTTGAGAAGATTAAAACCAGTCTAGGTACAATTGAGTGCATAAAGCTCAGTCCAGAAATTAAGCCTGGCCGTATATTCAAAAAGAATAGTCAATTGTACCTCTGGGTGACCAATGATGGGAATAGAATTCCGGTCAAAGCGCAGGTGGAAATCCTAATCGGATCCATAACAATGGAACTGGTAGAAGCCAGTGGGTTAAAACATAAGCTCGGGGAGCGTGTAAGTTATTCAAAATAAAAAAGTAAATGATAGAAGTAGGCAATGTTTTGGTTCATGAAGACATCGTAAACAACGATTTCGTATGCAACTTGAGCAAATGTAAAGGTATTTGTTGTATTGAAGGTGACGCTGGAGCTCCATTAAATGAGGCCGAAACGGCTATCTTAAAGGAGATTTACCCCAAGGTCAAGCCCTATATGACGGCCAAAGGGATTCAAGCCATTGAGGAGCAAGGGACGCACGTGATTGATATGGATGGAGATCTGACCACTACCTGTGTGGATGGCAATAAAGAATGTGCCTATGTGACTTGGGAAAATGGGATTACTAAATGTGCAATTGAAAAAGCCTATGAACTAGGAGATATCGATTGGAAAAAGCCAATCTCCTGTCACCTCTATCCAATCCGTACCACACAGTATCCATCCTTCGATGTATTACATTACGACAGATGGCATATTTGTCATGATGCCTGTACATTTGGCAAAGAGTTATCGGTTCCAGTATACAAATTTTTAAAGGACCCTTTAATCCGCGAATATGGAGCGGAATGGTATAAAGAATTAGAATTAGCTATCGAAGCTTTGTAATCTAATGCTTATATTTATAGCAGTTTTACTGAACTTCAACTTATGGTTTATTAGCCATTATACATGCTGAAATTAAAAGAAATACAAACTCCCATTGCGAAAGAACTTGATTTGTTTGAAGTTCGATTCAAAGAATCGATGCGGAGCTCTGTCCCCTTATTAAATCGAATCACGCAATATCTTATCAAGCAAAAGGGCAAGCAGATGCGGCCCATGTTTGTTTTTTTATCTGCGGGTCTTTGTGGAAAGATTACCGATTCTACCTACCGAGGAGCATCCCTAGTGGAGCTGCTCCACACCGCATCCCTTGTACATGATGATGTTGTGGACAATGCAAATGAAAGACGAGGCTTTTTCTCGATCAATGCCTTGTGGAAAAACAAAGTTGCCGTACTCGTGGGGGATTTCCTCCTATCTAAAGGACTTTTACTCTCTGTTGGTAGCAATGAGCACGAATTGCTACGTATTGTCTCTGAGGCAGTAGAAGAGATGAGTGAGGGCGAGTTATTACAGATTGAGAAAGCGCGAAAGCTGGATATAAAGGAAGAGATCTATTTTGAGATTATCAAGAAGAAAACTGCCTCTTTAATCGCTTCCTGCTGTGCCTGTGGGGCATCCTCATCGGGCGCTTCCATAGAACAGGTCAACCTTATGCGCGACTTTGGGGAAAAAGTCGGCATAGCATTTCAGATTAAAGATGATCTATTTGACTTTGGGACGGATGATGTAGGCAAGCCAGTGGGCAATGACATTAAAGAGAAGAAGATGACCCTGCCGCTAATCTATGCCTTAAAGCATACCAGCAGTTCTGAAAAACGACGCATTATTAACTTGGTACGCAACCACAGTGAAGATAAGGAGAAGGTAGCAGAAGTAATCTCCTTTGTTCGCAACAGTGGAGGCTTAGCTTATGCCGAGGAAAGGATGTTTGCCTATCAACAAGAAGCCTTTGACATCTTGAGCAGCTTCCCGGAAAACCAATACCGTTTAGGATTGGAACAACTAGTAAAATTCACAACAGAAAGAAAGAAATAAGCAAAACACCCCTATGAGTCACGAGTTGTTATTTTTCGGAGGATTTATAATCTTTATTATCCTCATGTTAGCCATTGATCTTGGTTTATTTTCAAAAAGCGATAAGCCTGTATCCTTAAAAGCCGCCGCCATTATGAGTGCAGTCTGGGTAACCTTTGCCCTATTGTTTGGACTTGTACTTTACTTCTGGGGGAATGAGCTGCACGATGTGCATGACTTTGCCAGTCTGCATCATATTATTGATAAGCATCTTCATAATATCCCGGTCAATGAAAATGACCTAGCCGCAAGTCTTAAACTTTATAATACCACAATGAGCCTAGAATACCTGACGGGCTATGTAGTTGAGTATGCGCTATCTATTGACAATATATTTGTTATGGTGCTTCTCTTCTCCTCCTTTGGTATTCCAGAAAAGTACTATCATAAGGTCCTGGTATGGGGGATTATAGGCGCGATCTTACTGCGTTGTATCTTTATCTTTGTGGGGGCTGCCTTAATTGCTAAATTTGGATGGATACTCTATGTGTTTGGTGCATTTTTGGTCTATACAGGCTTTAATATGTATATCACTCGGAATAAAGAGGAAGAGGTTGATCCACAAAACCACCCAGTGGTCAAGTTTGCTTCAAAATACTTTAAGGTAACTCCAAAGATGGATGGCGGAAAGTTCTTTCATGTAGAGAACGGGATTAAGTATATGACGCCCCTATTTTTAGTATTGCTTGTTATAGAATTTACGGACTTAATCTTTGCCGTAGACTCGATCCCTGCAATATTTTCAGTTACCAAGGACCCTTATATCGTCTTCTTCTCCAATATTTTTGCCGTATTAGGATTGCGCTCTATGTTCTTCCTATTGGTAAATATTATTCACAAATTCCATTACTTAAAAGTGGGCTTAGCCTTCTTATTAATCTTTATTGGAGCAAAGATGCTACTGCATTCACAGTTGGAACAATTGGGCTTTAAGACAATACACTCCCTTATTATTATTGTTTCTATACTGGTTATAAGTGTGGTCGCTTCTTTGATGTTTCCCAAAAAGCCAGATCTAAGCAAATAAAAAAATTACAATACAGTAAAAAGAGCTCTTAATTGAGCTTTTTTTGTCTTAGCAATTTTACATTTAAAACTAGCTAAGCTTTAATTTATAGTTTAAATTCGTAAAAATTTTAATCAAATGAAGTGGAATAAATCAATATTTCTTGCCGTAGCGCTTCTTGCTGGAGCAGCTCAAGTACAAGCTCAAGACAATCTAATCAATGCCTTAAAGGGAAACATCAGCGACAATAGTAAGGAAGGCTTTAAATTCACCGAGGTAATTAACCTTGCCAATACTTCTATTAAAGATCAAGGATCAACGGGAACTTGCTGGTCGTATTCTGGAAACTCCTTTTTGGAGTCAGAAATGATTCGCATGGGCAGACAGCCGGTAGAGATTTCACAGATCTACACTGCGCGCAATACCTATATTGAAAAAGCAAAAACATATGTACGCCTACATGGTGATCAAGCCCAAGGTGAGGGTGGTCAGCTACATGATGTACTTACCATCTTCCGTAAATATGGAGCTGTGCCACAAGCAGTATATACAGGCCTGCAAGAAGGTGCTACCCGTAATAACTTTTCAGAGATGACACCTATCCTACATGGTATTACTGAAAATGTAGCGAAAAGTAAAAAACCAAGCAACAACTGGTTAACAGCCTTTACTGCTGTTATGGATAGCTACCTAGGACAAGTCCCAGCAACATTCCAGTATCAAGGAAAAAGCTACACCCCTAGAACATTTGCAGATCAGGTGGTAGGCATCAATCCAGATGATTATATCGGCATCTCTTCCTTTGAGGAGCATGCATACTACAAGCCATTTGTATTATTAATTCAAGACAACTGGTCATTTGAAAGCTTCTACAACGTGCAGATGAATGATATGACAGATATTATTGACAATGCATTAGCCAATGGCTATACCGTAGCATGGGCAACTGACGTGTCTGAAAAAAGCTTTAGCTGGAAAAATGGCGTTGCTTATGCACCTGAGAAACCATTTGAGCAAATGACAAAGGCAGAGCAAGATGATATGTTCAATGGACCTAAGCCAGAAGCGAAGACCACGCCAGCACAACGTCAACAAGCATACGACAACTATACCACGACAGATGATCATGGGATGCATATCGTAGGCCTTGCAAAAGATCAAAATGGTAAGGAATACTATATCGTTAAGAACTCTTGGGGAGCCTCCAATGACTATAAAGGCTATATGTATGCAACCAAAGAATATGTTCGTTTTAAAACAATCTCTTTAATGCTGCATAAGAAAGCTTTAACGAAAAACCTACAATCCAAACTAGGTGTTTAAATAATAAAGGGCCGATTATTTCTAATCGGCCCTTTTTATTTATTGACAGGTAACGAGTAATCTAGTAACGTAGTGAAGAAGCTAATTACTGTTCACGCTCTCGTCACTCATAACTTGTCACTCGTCACTATTTGACTTCCTTGTAACTGTGGTTCATATTCTGGAACATAAAAGCCCACTTGTCCGTTTGTTCAGCAATCACCATTGCAGTAGACTTGCCTGCACCATGCCCAGCATTGGTTTCAATACGAATAAGTACTGGATTAGGACCTTTATGATATTCTTGCAAGCGCGCCGCAAACTTAAAGGAATGGGCAGGAACTACCCGATCATCATGATCAGCAGTAGTTACCATGGTCGCTGGATAACTTACGCCTTGTTTTAAGGCATGGTAAGGTGAATACTTATACAAGTAGGCAAACATCTCTTTGCTGTCGTCTGCGGTCCCGTAATCATACGCCCAGCCTGCACCAGCGGTAAACTTATGGTAGCGCAACATATCCAATACCCCTACGCCTGGGAAAGCAACTTTAAACAATTCTGGTCGCTGAGTCATCGAAGCACCGACCAAAAGTCCACCATTGGAAGCCCCGGCAATTGCTAGCTTCTCGGAAGAAGTATACTTCTCCCCTATCAGGTATTCCGCAGCAGCAATAAAGTCATCAAAGACATTTTGCTTTTGCATCTTCGTACCTGCTAGATGCCAATTTTCACCGTATTCACCTCCACCGCGAAGGTTGGCCACGGCGTAAACACCACCTTGCTCCAGTAAGACCACATTACTTGCCGAAAAGGAAGGTGTCAAACTAATGTTAAAGCCACCATAGCCGTAGAGCATAGTAGGGTTTGTACCATCCAGTTTAATTCCCTTTTTATAGGTAATAATCATAGGCACCTTAGTCCCATCCTTGCTGGCATAGAAAACCTGCTTAGACTCATATTGCGCGGGGTCAAACTGAATAGCCGACTTCTTATAGACCTCAGACTTGCCATCCGCTATTACATACTTGTAAATAGTTCCTGGGTTTACATAGTTGGTAAAGGAATAGTACAATTCCTGAGCAGTAGACTTGGCTGCAAAGCCACTAGCAGTACCTACCCCAGGTAGTTCTACTTCACGTTCTAGCTCACCAGCCTTGTTGTACTGCTTCACCAAGGTGGTTGCGTCTTTCAAGTAATTGGCAAAGATCTTGCCGCCAGCAGTTGAGGCATCCAAAACTTGATCCGTTTCCTTAATAAGATCTTGCCAATTGCCCGATTGAGGATTAGCAAAGTCAGTCGTCACTACTCGCCCATTGGGGGCATCTAGCTCGGTATAAATAAAGAGCTTCGATCCTTCCGTATCTACAATACTATGGTTTTTATCCATATTGCCAACGATGGTTACAAAGTCCGCAGCAGGATCTGTTAAATCTTTAATATACAACTCATTTCCAGAGGTTGTATTTGCTGCCGAAACAATGAGGAAACGCTCATCCTCTGACAAGCCTGCCCCTACATAACGACGCGGAGTAGCTGCGCCCCCAAATACCAATTTATCATCAGCTTGAGGCGTATTTAAGGCATGAAAATACAACTTATGTTGATCGGTCATAGCAGATAGGGCAGATCCCGCAAGCGGCTTATCATAACTGCTATAGTAAATCCCCTCATTGCCCTTCCAAGCTAAGCCAGAGAACTTAACATCAATCAGCTCCTGGCCAATGGTTTTCTTGTCTTCTGCCTGCATAATCACCACCTTTCTCCAGTCAGATCCTCCTTCTGAAAGCTGATAAGCCACCAAAGATCCGTCCTTGCTAAAGGTGATGCCTGCTAAAGAGGTCGTACCGTCCTCCGAAAACTTATTCGGATCTAAGAATACCTCTTCCTGCCCAGTATCCCCTTTCTTACGATACAGTACATATTGGTTCTGCAAGCCATCATTCTTATAGAAATAGGTATATGCACCTTCCACAAAAGGGGCAGTTTCCTTTTCGTAGTTCCATAAGCCTTCTAGGCGCTTTTGGATAGCCGCTCTAAATGGGATCTGGCCTAGATAATTTTGGGTAACCTCATTCTGCGCTGTGACCCATTGTTTGGTATTCTGAGCTAGGTCATCTTCCAACCAACGGTAAGGATCATCAACGGTTGTCCCAAAAAAGACATCCTTTTGGTCTATCTTTTCAGTTTTTGGATAAGGCTTCATTACAATTTCTGGATTAGATTCAATTACTTTCCCTACATCACAAGCTACAAAGCTCAATGCCACAAGGATCAGACTTAATTTTGTATGCATAATCAGTTTATTTGCTAAACTGCAATTTACAAAAAGAAAGGGAATAAGATAAGGGCAGGAACAGCTTATCGGTTGAGAAAGTGAAGGCCAACAAGTAAAAAGGCTAGCCCGATATACTCCTGAGAGCACAAACGTCTAACCAAATAACCCTTTAAGAATAAATAAACTACTTTAAGACGACACTTGCACGTCCCATAATAGCATTGTCGGCATACAACAAAACGGTGTAAGCACCTTTTTTAAACTTGTCCGTTTGCCAAAAGAACTGATATTCCTCGCCATTATTGG
>JASLCA010000162.1 GCA_030146225.1 Sphingobacterium sp.
ATTCCTAGCTTTGCTAAGATGCCTAGGGCATGCGTAGTAATGGTGTCTGAGACACCTAAAATTGCTGTAGGCGGTGTTTTTAGCTGAAGCAGGCGCTTTATATTAGCCTCTAAGCCTATATGCAACTCCGGAAGGCTTTTCACATTGAGGTATACGATATGATCTTGATTAATACTCAAGGCGGCCTCATCGTAGGCTTTTTTATAGCCAGTAAGTCTCTCAGCGGTTAATCCTTGATGGGAGCCACATAATACGGCGATATGCCGATGCCCCTGTAGGAGTAAATGTCTACAGGCTTCTGCCGTGCCTTCGGCATTGGAGACGCCTACTTTATGCGTATTTAAAGGATAGTTCGTACGATCAAAGATTACAAATGGAAGTTTTTTTGCTATTTCCTGTACCAAGGCTGTATTGGAATCCTCATGTATGGGACAAAACAAGATGCCATCCACGCCCTTTGCTAAGATTGCATTAATGGATGCCTTCTCAACCGCTTCATTTTCTAAACTATTCATAATAATAATATGATAGTTAAATGCATGCGCCGTGCGTTGAATACCCTCTAGGATTTGGGATTCAAAGGGAGTTGACATTTTTGGAATAACCACCCCAATGGTATGGGTCTTACCCGTTTTAAGGGTTTTTGCAATAATATTTGGTTCGTACTTGTGAAGTTTGGCATAAGCCTTAACCTTATTTTTGGTTTCCTCACTAATTTCATAGCTATCATTCAACGCTTTGGAAACGGTAGAGACAGACATCTGAAGTCCCTCGGCCAGCGTTTTTAAGGTGATTTTTGCCATAATTGGTTGTTTTTAACGTAAATCAACCATTTCATAATTCTTATAGATGGTTGATGAAAATGTAAATTTATCCGCAGGAATGGATTGATTTACATACAATGTTTTAATGGTATAGGTGTAGCGGGCACCCGATTTATCAAAGATAAGCACATCGTGAATATGCATATTTTTATTAATGCGTAACTTGATTTTAAAGTAGTTTTTCTTTGTATCCAAAGGGCTTAATTCAACTACCTTTAAAGTTTCTTGGCCAATCCGCTCATCCGGCATGCTAACATACTTGAAGCCTTTTTTATAAAATGTAAATAGGTTGTTGGGGCCTATAGATTCCCCAGTATTGTCGGCTGTGGTCAGCTGCACTTCTTTATCATTTTTCAAAATAGACCAAGTCGTCTTGCCATCACTAATTAGATCTTGCTCGCTCAGCTGTATATTAAAACGGTTTTTAGACTTGTCCAAAGCCATCTTCCCCTGATCGGTGTAGGCTTCTCCCTCAGCTTGCTGAGCAGAGAAGTTAAAGTCCGACTGTATGGTCTTGTAACTATCATATTTCTTAGAAACCTTATCCAGCAATGCCTTAGCAGCAGGGTCTGTCTGCGCAAACGCTACAAACGTTAAACATATGCTGAAGACAGTAATTATAAATTTTCTCATCGTTGTTTCTTTTATTTACTACAGCTCAAAATTATTCTTGAGGTAGCATTATGCATTATTATTTGCGCAAGGTTTCCAAGTATTGCTCTAAGGAGTATTCATCCGGATAAAGCACCTCACGGGCTTTACTACCTTCAAAGGCACCTACAATACCTGCTGCCTCGAGCTGATCGATTATTCTTCCAGCCCTGTTGTAGCCCAGCTTTAGCTTACGTTGGATTAAGGAGGTTGAGCCTTGCTGATGCATAACAATTAATCGCGCTGCATCCTCAAACAATTGATCCCTATCCGATGGATCGAAGTCCATACTGCCACTTCCTTCACCATTTTCATCCACATATTCAGGCAAGATAAAGGCCGATGGGTAGCCACGCTGCTCGCCAATAAATTCCGAGATACGATCTACCTCTGGCGTATCCACAAAAGCACATTGGATACGGATTAAGTCACTCCCGGTAGACAGCAACATATCTCCTCGACCAATAAGCTGATCCGCACCCCCAGAATCCAAAATTGTCCTTGAATCCACCTTGGACAATACCCTAAATGCCAAGCGGGCTGGGAAGTTGGCCTTAATGGTTCCGGTAATAATATTAACAGAAGGTCTTTGCGTAGCAATTACCAAGTGAATCCCTACCGCTCTTGCCAATTGTGCCAAGCGTGCGATTGGAGTTTCAACTTCCTTACCTGCTGTCATCATAAGATCCGCAAACTCATCTACAACCAATACGATAAAGGGTAAGAATCGATGTCCCTCCTCAGGGTTTAATCGTCTATTGACAAATTTTACATTATACTCCTTTAGATTACGGACATGGGCGTTCTTCAACAAGTCATAACGCTGATCCATCTCAATACACAGGGAGTTTAAAGTATTGATTACCTTCTTTGTATCGGTGATAATCGCATCATCGTCTCCAGGGAGTTTCGCTAAGAAGTGTCTTTCGATTTTCTTAAATAAAGAAAGCTCCACCTTCTTTGGATCGACCATCACAAACTTCAGTTCCGAAGGATGCTTTTTGTAAAGTAAAGAAGTTAGGATGGCGTTAATACCAACTGACTTACCTTGTCCAGTAGCTCCGGCCACCAACAGGTGAGGCATCTTGGCCAGATCGGCAATAAAGACTTCGTTTGAAATCGTTTTTCCTAAGGCAATAGGCAGATCCATATCCGTATTCTGAAACTTCTCTGTTGCTAAAACCGAGCGCATGGATACCATTTCAGGCGAGCTATTTGGCACTTCTATACCAATGGTACCTTTCCCAGGCATTGGTGCAATAATACGAATCCCTAAGGCCGCTAAACTCAGTGCAATATCATCTTCCAAGTTTTTAATCTTGGAGATCCGAACCCCTGGTTTTGGGATAATTTCATAGAGCGTGACGGTAGGTCCAATGGTGGCCTTAATATGCTCTATTTCAATATTGTAGTTTCTTAGCGTGTCCACAATACGATTCTTATTGGCTTCTAGCTCTTGTTGATTGATGGTAATCTTGCCTGTGCCATAGTCTTTTAAAAGATCTAGTGTAGGGTATTGATAGCCCGCTAAGTCTAGCTTTGGATCGTACTCCCCAAACTGTGCCACTAAGTCATTGGCCGTTATGGCTTTTTCTTCTATAACTTGATTGACATCCAGTTCAATTTCTTTATCCGCTGTTACCACTACCTCTACTGGACTGTCAATAGATAGTGGGATAGCTTCAGCAGCAGCTATAGAAGTGCTACTGGAAGAAAAGTTAAAACTACTTTCAGTACTACTGGTGTTTTCCTCTATACTTAGATCCACCGTCCCCGAAACCTGTTCAACAGGAGGTTGTTCTTTTGCCTTGTTCTGGTGTAGATCAACAGGGGCTAGCTCTTCTTCAGGGATGGCATCTACAATAGGATGATTGCCATAGTTGTTGGTAATAACAGGGTTTATCTTGTTAAAGCTCTCGTAGTTATCCTCTGCATGATCTTCAAGCTCTTCTTCGGATATAGCTTTCCTAGGGAACCAAGTAAACCGCAGGTCTAAGTTGTAGATAAGAATTAAGGCAGTTAAGTAAGCAAATATTAAGAGCGCAGCCACGCCAGTAGAGCCAACTTGGGCCTTGAGCAATTGATTGCTCCAAAAGCCAAATTTCCCCTCTAAGATATGCGGAGCCTCGGTAATAAAGTCTTGTAGAAAGCCAAGTGTAATGGAGATAAAGATAATCCCCAAAAAAGTATATACCAGGGTCTTCCAAATAGGTAGCAGGGATTTTTTATACAAGAGTTTGTAGCCAATCACAAAAAACAATAAGACAAACAGGAAGGATGCAATGCCAAACCACTCGTAAATAAACTGATTAGCCAAGAGAGCACCTAGTTTGCCGAGCTTGTTTTCTACAACAGGTAGATCAATGCTTTCATCTACAATTTCATCAACAGAACTGAAAAGGGTAGACCAGCCTCCATTTGTATGCGCAATATAGCTCTGATCTTGCTTCCAAGTGAAGAGATAGGAGACAAATGCTACCGCAAATATAAAGGAAACGAAGATTAAGAAGATACCTAATATCTTTAATACCTTACGCTGGCCTTCAGAAAAGCTAAGATTCTCAAATGATTTAAAACGCTGTTTTGGTGCCTGTACAGGCTTATTTCCTGTACTTCGAGCTGTACGTTTACCTGCACTTGAGCCTCCTCCCGAATGTTTGAATGTATTTCCTTTGTTTGACATGAAAAATCGATAATCCTCCTAATACAAACATAAAAAAAATGCCTGATTATATAGGTAGAATTTTCGGATTAAAAACCGCTCTAGAAATCCTAGTCCGGCTCCGGATTAGGGACTCATTCTTTTTCGAATAAGTAGCTACCTATTATTTCCCTAAGCTCATTGTTAAAGGCAATCTATAGGATACCCTTACAGGCCTTCCGCGGTCCAGCCCTGGGGACCATTTTCGACCCTGTTGGCGTAAAACCTTTATTAAATTCTCCCCTGTGCCATAACCTAGATCCTTTATAATTTTGTAATCGGCCATACTTCCGTCTTTTTCCACAATAAATTGCACCATAAGGCTTCCACTCACGTCAGCTTCAATCGCTTTTTTCGGATATTGATAATTGTTGACCACGTCCCTGCGCAATTTATTTATCCCGCCTGGGTATTCTGGAGTGGAGTAAAGGCTGTTCTCATCATAAACGACTTCCTGTCCCGTGGAATCTATAGATACCCCGCTAATGAGGACGCCATTATTCCAAGTCTCTTTAAAGCTGTAGCGTAGGGTTTTTCCATTCCAATCCCCGTGTTTCTTGTGGTTAACAAGCGGGCCTTGTTCATAATATGCATGGTCCTTAGTCAGGTCAGTTAACCATAATTGCCCATTCCCATCTTCAACTAGCTTGTTTCCAAGACTATCTTGTACGCGTATAAATGCTGTTTCATCCTTGCTGTCTGCCATTTCTGCATTAGCTAAACTAGGATTAGTGCCCTTTTTATGGAAGGTTTGAGTGTATAGTATCCCATTTGGATAATAGGAGAAAGCGGTATCTATTAATAGATTGCTGTCGTTGAATACCTGTTTCTGATAAAGTTGACCATTTGGGTGGAATGTGCTATAGTCTCCCACAGTAGTATAGATGTTGGTCATCTTACTCAAGCGACCAATAGTTTTAGGTGCGTTATCTACGGTATAAAACTCCAAGTATTTAAACAAGCCTGGGGATTGCTCATCTCTAGCCACTATTCTATAAAAGTAGGCTTCCGTAGGCTCCTTTACCACTTCGCCTTTCTTAGTGTAATGTGTAATTACAGGGCTTTGCGCATACAATGCTGCCAATGGCAATAGAAGTAGTAGAAAAGAAAAAATATGTTTTTTCATACGATTATCTTCGAGGGTAAATTAGGATAGTACCCTCGAAGATAATAGCTATTTTACAATAATCAAAAAGTAATTTTTCTTTCCGCGTTGTGCAACAAGGTACTTATTGTTGATTAAGTTCTCCGTATTGAAAATTTCTTCCGTATCGCTAAGTTTAATCTTGTTGATGGTGACTCCACCACCTTGAAGCATTTTTTTAGCTTCACCCTTTGAGGCAAATACCTGTGTATTAACCGCAAGTAAATCCAATACCGGGATTCCAGCAGTCAATGCTTCTTTATCAATTTCGTATTGTGGGATGCCGTCGAAAACCTCTAAGACCGCTTCATGCGATAGGCTAGCTAGAAATTCTAAGGAACCATTTCCAAACAAGAAATCAGATGTTTTAATAGCTGTCTCGTAATCTGCTTCGGAGTGCGTACGTATAGTTATGTCTTGCGCTAGCGCTTTTTGCACCGCTCTTGTATGAGGCGCTGCATCATGCTCAGCAATAATGGCATCGATTTCGGCTTTGGTTTTAAGGGTAAAGATCTTAATCCAATCCTTAGCATCTGCATCACTCGTATTTAACCAGAATTGGTAAAACTTGTATGGGGATGTTTTCTTAGGATCTAGCCATACTGCTCCAGATTCGGTCTTGCCAAATTTCTGACCATCAGCCTTTTTAATTAATTGGGTGGTAAGCGCATAAGCAGTTCCTTGATCTTGTCTGCGAATCATTTCACTTCCCGTAAGGATATTACCCCATTGATCCGAGCCGCCCATCTGAACCTTGCAGTCATGATTTTTCCATAAATAGTAAAAGTCATAACCTTGGATAAGCTGGTAGGTGAATTCAGTAAATGAAAGCCCACTATCACCTTCTAGACGTTTTTTTACAGAGTCCTTGGACATCATATAGTTTACGGTCAATAACTTACCCACATCCCGGATAAAGTCTAAGAATTTAAAGTCTTTAAACCAATCGTAGTTGTTAACCATCTTAGCATTATTCGCTCCTTCGCCAAAGTTGAGGAACTTGGCTAATTGCTCTTTTAGGCAACTAACATTATGCTGTAAAGTGGCTTCATCCAAAAGATTACGCTCGGCAGACTTAAAGGAAGGATCTCCAATCATCCCAGTAGCTCCACCCACCAATGCTACAGGCTTGTGACCCGCATTTTGAAAATGAATCAGTGTCATAATCTGGGTCAGGTGCC
>JASLCA010000290.1 GCA_030146225.1 Sphingobacterium sp.
TGCTTTGGGGTTCTTGCTTTTTCTCAAGTACTTGGGTTACTTCTCCATTGTGCCGGCTTAATAAAAAAAGGCTGTTCTCCATTATAGGGAACAGCCTTTTTTATAGTTAAGGTTACTGCTTAGAAGCTGTAACGATTGTCTTCTATGATTTTTTTAGCAATTCGTTGACGTGCTTCTTTAACGTTGAAAGGTTCAGCCTTGGTAAAGCGACGCAAGCCTACGAGCATCATTTTTTGCTCATCGCCTTCTGCGAAGGAGTATAAGGCTTCTTTTGCTGCAGCCTGTACCTTGTCTATGGTTCCGTATAGGTATACGCGTGCCATGTCGATTGGAAGTGCTGCGGCATCTTCGCCTTTGGTATAATATATTTTTTCAGCACGCAACAGCGTTGACTCTGCAACATAAATATACCCAATAACGTCTGCAATATTCATTAGAATCTCTTCCTCTTTAGAAAGCGACATCATGAGCTTCTGTACAGCGGCTCCAGCAACCAATAGTCCGGCTTTCTTTAGGTTGGCGATAATCTTCTTCTCGGCTGCAAATGGGCTGTTGTCTTCCTCTCCAAAGTCTGGGATAGCCATTAGTTCAGTTGCCACGGCTGTTGCTGGGCCCATTAGGTCAATCTCGCCTTTCATGGCACGCTTTAAGAGTAAATCCACTACAAGCAATCTATTTACCTCATTGGTGCCTTCAAAGATTCTGTTGATGCGGGAGTCACGGTAGGCTCTTTCCATAGGGGCATCAGCCGAATAGCCCATCCCTCCATAGATTTGCAAGCCTTCGTCTACAACATAGTCTAGCATTTCGGAGCACCAAACCTTGATAATAGCGCATTCAATAGCAAATTGCTCTACAGACTTTAGTTGAGCTTTAGCCTGATCCATGCCTTCAGCAATATAAGAGGCGTAGGTATCGTCAATATTTTGTCCCGCACGATATGCTGCGGATTCGTTCGCAAAGATACGTGTAGCCATTTCAGCTAACTTGTAACGTATAGCACCGAATTTAGAAATCTGCAAGTTAAACTGTACGCGCTCATTGGCATACTTAACAGCTTGGGTGATCACTGCTCTGGAGGAGCCTATAGTGGCTGCTCCAAGCTTGATACGTCCAATATTTAAGATATTAAGGGCGATTTTAAAGCCGTTTTCACGTGTAGACAACATGTTTTCTACAGGTACTGGGCAGTCATTGAAGAATATCTGACGGGTGGATGAACCTTTTATCCCTAACTTCTGTTCTTCTGGGTTCATGGTAATGCCGTCGAATCCTTTTTCTACGATAAAGGCTGAGAGGTTTTTGTCATCATCTATCTTTGCAAAGACAATAAAGACGTCTGCAAAACCTCCATTGGTAATCCACATCTTCTGGCCATTGATAATATAATGCGTCCCTTCGGCATTTAATTTGGCAGCAGTACGGCCTGAATTGGCGTCAGAGCCTGCATTTGGTTCGGTCAAGCAATAGGCGGCTTTCCATTCTCCGGAGGCTAGCTTAGGGATGTACTTGCTTTTTTGCTCATCGTTGCCGTAGTATAATATTGGCAAGGTGCCTATACCAGTGTGAGCGGAGAGTGCGACCGCAAAGGAGAAGCCACCACCTACGGCCTCTGCAACGAGCATGGAGGTGTTGAAATTCTTGCCAAAGCCACCATACTCTTCTGGGATAGATACCCCAAGCATGCCAAGCTCCCCTGCTTTGTCTAAAAGACTTTGCATCAAGCCTTCTTCCTGGGCATCGATGCGGTCCAGTTTGTTGAGCACCTCGGTATCCAAAAAGTCTAGACAGGTCTGGCGAATCATTTTCGCTTCTTCATCAAACTCTTCCGGGATGAAAATATCTTTATATGAAGTCTCGCGGATAACAAATTCTCCGCCTTTTATTGTTTTTTTATTTGCTTCCATCTTTCTTTATTTAAAGCTGAAGAGGATTGTCTAGGCCTCTTCAACAAGATTAAAACTACTGCTCTTAATAAATACCTTAATCCAAAAACTCAAATATACCTGCTGCACCTTGACCCGTTCCTACACACATGGTTACCATGCCGTATTTCTCTTTGCGACGCTTGAGGTCGTTCAGTATTTGTACGGTCAGCTTGGCGCCTGTACAGCCCAATGGGTGGCCTAAAGCAATGGCTCCCCCATTGATATTGACCTTAGACTCATCCAGGCCTAGCTCCCGTATTACGGCTAAGGACTGGGAAGCAAAGGCTTCGTTGAGTTCGAAGAGGTTGATGTCCTCTTTCTGAAGATTGGCCATTTCTAATGCTTTTGGAATGGCGTAGATGGGGCCTATGCCCATAATACGAGGCGGCACCCCAGCTACTGCATAGCTTACTAGTCTGGCAATGGGCTTGGCTCCTAGCTCTTTCATCTTCTTCTCGGACACAACCAATACAAAGGCTGCTCCATCTGATGTCTGTGAAGAGTTTCCGGCTGTAACGCAGCCATCTGCTGCAAACACGGGCCTTAGGCGGGCAAGAGCCTCTGCTGTAGAGTCCGCTCTAGGGCCTTCGTCCTGATCTACGATATACTCCCGTTGAACGATCTTATTGTCTTTTAAGTAATTCTCTGTCACCGTGATTGGTAATATGCCCGCATTTAAGTGTCCGTTTTTCTGTGCGGCAACGGCTTTTTCATGCGAACGCAAGGCAAAGGCATCTTGATCGGCACGTGAAACATTGTATTCTTTGGCTACGGCTTCCGCTGTAAGGCCCATGCCCCAGTACCAATCTGGATTTTCTTTTGCCACTACTGGATTTGGAACTATCTTCCAGCCTCCAAAGGGCATGCCTGACATTACTTCAACACCTCCTGCAACGATGCAGTCGGCCATGCCTGCTTTAATCTTGGCAACTGCTGTCGCGATAGTTTCTAAGCCTGAGGCGCAGTAGCGATTGACGGTCACGCCCGGAACTTTGTCTGTGCCTAAGCCCATGAGGGAGATTAATCGCCCTACATTCAGTCCTTGTTCTGCTTCAGGCATAGCGTTTCCGACAATAACATCATCGATTTGTTCTACATCCAAATTGGGTACGGAAGAAACGAGATTCTTTATTACTTCTGCTGCTAAATCATCTGCGCGCATAAAACGAAAAACTCCTCTAGGCGCTTTTCCTACTGCTGTACGATAACCTGCTATGATGTATGCTTCCATTTTTATATTTTTTTGTCCAAGAGCGCCTCCTATTGGGCTATTATTCTTGGAGGATTTTACCAATGTTTAATTTCTTAGGGCTTTTCCCTTGGTCAACATATGTTGTATACGCTCTAGGGTCTTTCTCTCGGCACAAAGCTCCAAGAAGGTTTTACGCTCTAAGTCTAAGAGGTATTGTTCGGATACTTCTGTAGGGGCGGAAAGGTTTCCTCCACACATTACCCAACCTAGCTTTTCCGATATCTTTTTGTCGTGGTCCGAGATATAATTCCCTGCCCGCATAGAGGATGCGCCTACATAGACGATTCCCAAGCCTTGGTTGCCCAGCACTTTAATATTGTTGCGCGGAGCAGGCTGTTGGTAGCCTGCATTGGCCAGCTCCAATGCCTTTTGTTTAGCATCCAGGAGTAAGCGTTTTCTATTCATTGTTATGGCGTACTTGCCTTGCTGTAGGTAGCCTAGTTCTTCAGCTTCTACGGCAGAGGTCGAGACCTTAGCCTGTCCAATGGTGAGGAAGCGATCCTTAAGTGTATTTTGGGTAATCTGGTCAGGCTTGTATTCATCTGATGCACGTAGTGCAAACTCTTTAGTGCCGCCTCCGCCTGGAATTACTCCCACGCCAAATTCCACTAAGCCCATATAAGTCTCTGCATGTAATTGTACAAAGTCTGCGTGCATAGAGAATTCACAACCCCCTCCTAAGGTAAGTTGGAATGGTGCGACAACGACTGGAATCGATGAATAGCGAATGCGCATGGCAGTGTTTTGGAACATGCGTACAGCCATATTTAACTCATCGAAATCCTGCTCTACGGCCATCATAAATATCATCCCGATATTTGCCCCCGCAGAGAAGTTTTTGCCATCATTGCAGATTACAAGTCCGCGGTACTCCTTTTCGGCAAGGTCAATGGCCTTGTTAATACCTTGGATGACATCTCCGCCGATGGTATTCATCTTGGTGTGAAACTCACAGTTTATAATGCCATCACCTAAGTCGGTTATGGTTACGCCAGAGTTTTTCCAGATCGTTTTGCTTTCCCGGATATGGTCAAGTACGATAAGCTCTTGGGTGCCAGGAATGGCCTTGTAGCTCTTTGTCTTTAAGTCATAATAATTACGCACCCCATCGATAATCTTGTAGAAGGATTCGCAGCCTGCATCCAGCATGTCGTGCACCCATTGTGCTACGGTACCGCTTTGGCCTGGTAATCTTTTTTCTTCTGCTTGGATTTTAGCTAGTGTTTCTCGTACGCCTAGGGCATCCCAGACCTCAAATGGTCCAATCTCCCAGCCAAAGCCGGCGCGCATGGCATCGTCTATACGGTAGAAGTCTTCCGTGATCTCGGGAACTCTATTGGCTACATATTCGAAGAGGGGGTAATGCATTGCTCGGAATAGGGTCCCGGCAGTGTCTTTCCCCTGTTCATAGACTTTCATCCGTTTACGGATGTCTTCTACAGGCTTTGTCGCTTCCAATGTTGCGGATTTGACCTTTGCTTGTTCTTTATAGGTGAGGCTTTTTAGGTCCAAGGATAGGATCACAGAGTTTCCTGCTGCATCTTTTTCTTTCTTATAGAAGCCTTGTTTTGATTTTTCGCCCAGCCATTTGTTCTCCACCATCTTTAGGAGGTAGTTTGGCAGTTGGAATACTGCTTTGGCTTCATCCTCAGGCGCATTTTGAACTAAACCATTGGCTACATTTACCAAGGTGTCCAATCCCACCACATCTGCGGTGCGGAAGGTAGCTGACTTGG
>JASLCA010000334.1 GCA_030146225.1 Sphingobacterium sp.
GCCGACCCGCTAGCGGCCGATGTCTTGTATGTGGTCCGCTTACCTCGGGTCTTGCTGGGCATCTTAATCGGGGCTGCTTTGGGGATGTCTGGGGCTGCCGTGCAGGGGATTTTTAGAAATCCACTTGCTGAACCGAGCTTAATCGGTATTTCTGCGGGGGCATCTTTGTTTGCCGTTCTGGTAATTGCTTTCGAATCTCTAATTTTTGTTGGTCTTTCTGCCTGGTTGGGCTATTATTTATTGGTATTTGGAGCCTTTGTTGGGGCGGGCATTACGGCCTTTTTTGTCTATAGGGTCTCTATTAAGGATGGTCGTCCAAATGTTACGACTATGCTACTGGCTGGTATTGCTATCAATGGCTTTGCGGGTGCTTTGACGGGCTTAATGACCTATATGGCTACTGAGCAGCAGTTGCGGAGTATTACCTTTTGGATGCTGGGGAGTTTGGGCGGAGCTTCTTGGGAGAATCTAATTGTGGTAGCTCCCTTTATCTTATGCGCCTTGCTCTTTTTGCTATTCTTTGGGAAAGCCTTAAATGCCTTTGCTTTGGGGGAGATGCAGGCTGATTTATTAGGAATGCGTACAGATTATATCAAGCGCTGGGTGGTTATCTTGTCCACCTTTGCGGTAGGTGCTTCCGTTGCGGTGTCGGGGATAATTGGCTTTGTGGGCTTGTTGGTGCCACATTGTGTGCGCTTAATTGGTGGGGTGGATCATCGCTTTGTCTTGCCCGCTTCTATGCTGATGGGGGCTTTGGTATTGAGTTTGGCTGATGTGCTGGCTCGGGTCCTTATTGCACCTATTGAGCTTCCTATTGGCGTGATTACGGCTTTATTGGGGACGCCGGTATTCCTGTATATCCTGATTAAAGAAAAGTAAGTTTTAGTAATAAATAATTTTACACTTGAGAAGAGTAATAACAGCTTATGCTACGTGTTGAAAAAGTAACTTATGCCATTCAGGAACGAAAGCTTTTAAAGGAGATTTCTTTTCAAGTCAGACCTGGAGAGGTATTGGCCATATTGGGTGCAAATGGGGCAGGCAAGTCTACGCTTATGCAACTCCTTTGTGGGGATCGTAAGCCGGATACTGGAGTGATTGACCTGTACGGGAAATCGTTGAAGGTTTATGATGTCCGCGAGCTTGCCAAATGTCGGGCTTTATTGAGTCAACAGCAGCATATAACGCTGGCCTTTAAGGTGAATGAGATTGTGCTTATGGGCAGGTATCCGCATTTTAAGTCCAATCCCAGCAAGCGAGACCTGGAGATTGTGGCTGAGGTGATGGAGGTTTGTGGGGTGGATGATTTTGCAGATCGGGTGTATATGAGCTTGTCCGGAGGGGAGCAGCAAAGGGTGCAGCTGGCGCGGGTACTGGTGCAGTTATGGGATAATCCTAAGAGCCTGCTCTTGCTAGATGAACCTATAGCAGCTTTGGATATGCACTTCCAGCAAAAGGTCTTGGCTATTGCGAAGGCTTTGTCTAGACGTGGCTTTATGGTGGTGATGGTGTTGCATGATGTCAATTATGCGGCGATTTATGCAGACCGTATTCTTATGCTGAAAAATGGTAGAAAGCTGTTTGATGGTACTCCTGTGGAGGTGCTTAACAAGGCTAATCTCTATACGGTATTTTCGGTAGAAACCCATGTCGCTCTGAATCCTAAAATCTTAAAGCCTATCGTGCATCTGGAAGAAATGAAGCTGGATGGCCTTGTTTTTACGAAGGTTGATGCGGACTAAATGGGTTGTTTAGAAAGGATATAAATAATTGTCTATTTAGGGCCTAATTGCGTATCTTTAAGCGAGGCATAATTGTATAAGTCTTTCCCTATGGTAATCAAAAGTAAAATAGAAGAATTGGATGAATGGCTTTTTATTGAAGAAATTCCTGATTCATATATGCCAGACAAGCCTTTGGTAGAGCAGCGCTTGGAGATTGCGAAAGGGCCCGTGCATATGCGTAATTTTCAGTTGTCTACGAGTGGTCTTTTTATCTTACATAGCCAGATGTCTTTCGATAAGCCGGTGCGAATTCATACGGAGATTGAAGGGGAGGTTATTACAAGTCAATTTATCTTCTTTAAGACTGCCGATAGTAAACTGCCCTATGGCATGAGTAGGCATAATATTCGCTATATACCATCTGTTAAGACTGTGCACGAGGTGCAAGAGGGGGTTGCCTATAGTTATTTTATCGCGGTAATCTCCAAGGCTTATTACCTCAATCTGATTAAGCGGGATTCGCTCTTGCATAAGCATTTTATGGAAGAGATTGAGAAGGGTGAATATGTCTCCTTTTCGGCTGAGGATTTAATGGCCACTTTTGAGATGCAACATACGATTGCGGAGTTGATCGAATCTAAAAAGACAGGTGAGATTCGGAGACTACATACGGAATCGCGTATTGTGGAGCTATTGATGTATCAATTTGAGCAGTACAATGAGAAGCTTAGTAAGGGGGTGTCGCTTTTTAATGAGGAGGATATTGCTAAGCTGGAATTGGCTAGGCAGCTTTTAGAGCAACGTATTGCCAACCCGCCTACGCAAAAGGAGCTTGCTTCGGAAGTGCTAATGAGTGAAAGCAAGTTGCGAAAGGATTTTAAGGAATACTTTTCGGTAACTATACATGATTACTTAACAAGGCTCCGCATGGAGAAAGCTCGATCCTACCTCTTGGAGGAACGCCTTTCTGTCTATGAGGTAGCCTTGTTGACGGGGTTTGGACACCAGAATAACTTTAGTAGTGCCTTTAAGAAATACTATGGTATTTCCCCTGGTGAGCTAAAGATGTAATGCTGCGACTTAAGGGTATTCAATTATGAAATCCTCTTGGGGTACTCTAACTTTTTTCATGGTTCCTAACCAGTCCTTGTCTGCGTCTGCATAACCAAGGTATAGTAAGCTTACACTGCCTAAGCCTAATTTTTCTAAGCCTAAAACTTCATCTATATGTTTATTATGAAAGCCCTCGGCTGGCGTGCTGCTTATCTTTAGTTCGGCTGCCTGCGCTAGGGCTAGGCCTAATGCAATATAGGTTTGCTTGGCGGCGTGATTAAAGTGTTGTTCCGGCGTTTGATTGTCAAACATTTTCTTGAGGTTGTCTGTGTAGCTACTAAATCTTCCGCGTGGTAGGTCTCTTTTGTCTGTGGTCATGTCGTATACCGCATCGATTTTAGCATCGGTGTAAGTCTTCCAGGCTGCAAATATAAGTACGTGTGAACAGTCCCGCATGCATTCTGGATTTAATGCCCCTGGGGTCATCTTCTCTCTTAATTCCTTGTTCTGAACAACGATAAGCTTGAAGGGCTGCAAGCCAGAGGAGGTCGGTGCTAACCGAGCGGCCTCGACAATCTTGTTCATATCTTCCTGACTGACTTTTTTAGTAGGGTCGTATGCCTTTACGGCATGACGCCATCTTAGATCTTCTAATAATGCCATTTTTCTATGTTTTATAGTAGTATAACAAATTAAAAGGACTTTTGTTGTGTGCGGAGCCAAAGGCTTTATGCTTTAAAGGCTAAGGCTGCCGGGCGCTGTGGCTTGCTTGCTTGAGATGAGATAATCAATGCAGGTAGCCGTAGCTAGAAGCTTAGCGGGGGCTGGACTTGCGAAAGAAGTATA
>JASLCA010000232.1 GCA_030146225.1 Sphingobacterium sp.
CTTTTGTCCGCTGCATTTAGCAGAATTTGCTAAATTACAGGGTGTAAACTATACCCGAGAAGAGTTAAGAACTATATTTTCCGAAGTAAATAAAAAGAGCATTCAACTGCGCAGAGATTGGTCGCAATTAAGTAAAAGCTCGTTAATATCCTTAGCCAAAAAGATTAGACAACAAGTAGATAAGGTTGATGCTACTACGGTTATTTCACTTTGTCAAGCTGGAGTTACAGACTTTGATGGGGATTTTACCAAGGATTTAACATTAGCTTTTGCAGGTAATACGACTCCAACAGTTCGTTTATATGGAAGCAGTTATTCTTCAGATTCGGCATTGGGTTTACCAGGAGATATTTTTCACGCTTTGTACAGCATCCAACATGTTCCAAAGGATTTTGAGTGTTTCCATGAATCAGATACATACCCGCATACACGATTCTTCATGTCAGCAGCAAAGATAAGAAGTCTCATAACTACTGCTTTTGCATATGGCTTTGATCAAACGCTATTCTACGTAACACAATATTTGGATAACCTTTTAGAAGAGAAAGGTTATGCACAGATGTATGCCAAAGAAGCCCCAAGATTTCTTGCCTTAAAAGAGGCTTCTACCTATAGTGAAGTAATCGGATGTGAGATGGTGCATCTACCAGATGCGCATGTGGTAGTGCCTTATGTAGGAAGAAGGCCAGAGATGGGCCAAAATCCATGGATAAATCAGTTTGGTAGATTTGGAATTCCTTATACGACTAAAGGTGGGAATGTGAAGCTTTTAGGTGGCCGCTCTGTAGAATCAATGACAGATGCTCAAATTATAGATATCCTAAAAGGAGGGCTATTGTTAGACGCAGTCGCTGCCGAATCTTTATGCCGAATGGGCTATGGGAAATATTTAGGCGTTCAAGTGCAACCTACCACGGGGGGATTACATTCATGTTATGAAGGACTCCGTAATCAAGAATCTTATGATAATATCGCAGGTGATTTACAGTACAATTGGATATTTGCACCAGCGGGTTCTGAAGGGGGGAACTTTTATGATATAAAAATAGAGGATAAAGTCGAAGTAGTCACAGATTTTTTAGACATACATGAAAAACCACTAAAGCCTAGCTTAGTTCGATTCCAAAATAGTTTAGGAGGGCGGATCCTAATCTCTGCATTTGATGTGCGTGGGAATAATTCATCTACGACTTTTAATTATAAAAAGAAAGAGATTATTAGACAGAACTTAGAGTGGCTCGGCAAAAAGGAGCTTCCAGTTTTTGTCAAAAATATCCCGAATGTATTCTGTGTCTGTAGTCAAGATCTAGTTAAAAAGAATCTAGTGGTAACGATTATCAATCTGGGATCAGATCCTACTGAAAAGTTTGAGATTGACTTGGCAGAAAATCATAAGCCTAAGCATATAGAAATACTTGATAATAAAGGACAATGGATTAATACAATATTCAAGCAATCTGGTCGTACAGTAGAAGTTCCAGAGGCATTAGTGCTGATGAAGCCTGTTATTATTAGAATTAGTTAATGCGCTTATAACAAGGTTTTATGCTTTAATACTTATTAAAGCATAAAACCTTGTCCTAGCTAAGCCAATTGGATTTTCATTAAAAGGAACCTAAAGGAGTATGGTAAGTAATAACTACATCATACCTAAACAGCCTACATAAAGTTTAAATGTCTAAACATATGCAAGCCACCTATGCCAATTGAAATAAAGGGATAGCCTTTTTGTAAGGGCATCATATAATCGTAACCCACCTTTAGGTTGAAAACTGCAACCAACTCTGTGTAGATATAAGGCGATACTCTGAATTGATTTTTATAGGGATTGTGCAGGGTAACTTGGTAGCCGGTGCTAAGGCCAGCCATAAGCAAATAATTAGTCCGGGAGTTATCTACCAGGAAGTATCCATAGCTAAGCTGCGGTGAGATTCCAGAAGGGGCCTTTGTGTTTTTAGTCGTATAATCAATGCCTAGCATAAGCTCATGATGCGTATGTCTATCATATATCATAGGGTAGTTTATCGTGGCATTAAACATCCCTTTTTCTTGATACTTATAGCCTAAGTTTATAAGCTGCGCGTAGCTAGGACTGCTTGTTATACCTAGAAAAAGGGCTAGAAGTAGGCTGGTTTTGAGCCCTTTGAGATAGCTGTCTATGCGCTTTTTCGCGCCTTTCTCATATAAACCTGTGCTTCGAATTTTATATATGCTTATCATATGTGCGCTGCTTAATTATATGTAATGATTTATGCGAAGGTAAACAATTAGCCGAAGAGTCTATTTGTGGTAGTAGAAGAAAATGATTGTTATTGCATTACCTCCAGGCTAGTCAGCAGCTCCTTTAGGAGCTACAGCCCGATTTGGTCTTTGGGATACCTATAGCCGATATGCGTGCTAAGCATATTGAAGATATTACAGCAATAAGTCAGGGGCATTCTCCTTATTTAAGAATTATACTTGCGAGTCAATAAATTATTTTATAATTTCGTGTACGTTACCGATTTTAAATATAACCTATTACAAAGCTAATTCTTCGCATGCATAAAAAGTTGATTTACAATGGAAATCTAATTACTGCCACTGGTATAATAGCCAATGGTTATGTCTTGATTGTTGGCGATAAGATTGCTGCACTGGGAGAAGGAATGATGGATGTTGATTCAGATGTTCAACTTATTGATGCCAAGCAACAGTATATCTCTCCTGGTTTTATGGATATACATGTTCATGGTGGGGGCGGTGCAGACTTTATGGACGGTACTACTGCTGCCTTCTTAACCGTTGCTGAAACACATGTTAAATATGGCACAACCAGCTTAAGTCCGACAACATTGACAAGCAGTCTAGATAATTTATTTGGCATTCTGGATGCTTATGCGCTTGCAAATCAACAGAACACAAAAGGTGCGCAGTTTATTGGTGTACACTTGGAAGG
>JASLCA010000353.1 GCA_030146225.1 Sphingobacterium sp.
GTTGCTACATCAGGAGAGATATACTGCATGGTGTCATAAATGCCTAAGCCTGCATATACACTTCCACCTGGAGAGTTAATGTAGATCTGAATATCCCGTTGCGCATCAGTAGACTGTAAAAACAGCAACTGTGCCTGTACAATATTCGCTACTTGATCATTAATGCCATCTCCTAGGAAGATAATGCGGTCCATCATTAAACGAGAAAAAACGTCCATTTGCGCAACATTCATCTGACGCTCTTCAATAATGTAGGGCGTAAGGTTTGTTGGCATGTTATTTTGAGCGCGAGAAATAAAGCTATCCACATGTTGACTGCCTATTCTATGATGTTGAATGGCATATTTTCTGAATTCGTTTTTATCTATGTTCATGTTTCTTGTTTTCTTATTTGCTATACACTAGTATAAAAGTATAATTTTAATCTGAATCTGCGATGTAAAATAAAGATCAAATTTTATAATCAGGCAAGTCTGCCAAAAAATCAAACCTGTTTTCTTTAAAATCTATATTACAATAATAGTGCTGAAGCCCATTACTGACCAAAAGTAACGGAATCTTATGGATACTGTTGTAATTTGCCACCTGCTGAAAGGCTTTTTCGGTAATTTTGACAGATGGCGCCTTAAACTCTGCCAAAAGTATCTTTTCTCCGCTACTATTATAAACGAGCAAATCGCTGCGTTTTTGCAAGCTGTTTAGCATTAAGCCACCTTCAATCTGCATCAGGCTTTTAGGGTATTTCTTAAACAGGTGTAAATGCTGTATCCACTGTTGGCGCACCCATTCCTCTGGCGTTAAGACCAAATCCTTTTTACGCAACTCATCGAAAATAAAAAGTTTGTCTAGTTTTTTGGTGATTTTCGAAGGATATGCAGGTAAGTTTAATGGAATCGGCTCAAACATATACAAAAATACAGTTTTTCATCTTTGGAACAAAATCTTAGCAATTGCTTTAAAAATTGTATTTTCGCATAGTATGCAAGTCAACGGTATTTTAGCAGATATAAAGAAGCGGAAGTTTAGTCCTATCTACCTTCTACATGGGGAAGAATCCTATTATATAGATCTAGTCAGTGATGCCCTGGAGCAAACAGTCTTGACTGATGCTCAAAAAGGTTTTGATCAGACCATCCTCTATGGAAAGGACAGTTCCCTTGTCAATATTGTCAATGCTGCTAAGCGCTACCCCATGATGAGCGATCATCAAGTTATTCTAATCAAAGAGGCCCAAGACCTCAAGTGGAAGGTGGAGGAGGAGCTACTCTTGAAGTATGTGGAAAACCTTACCCCAAGCACCATCCTGATCTTAGCCTTTAAATATGCCAAGTTTGACAAGCGCAAGAAGCTCTACAAGGCTATAGAAAAGAAAGGCGTTGTTGTGGAGTCAGCTAAGCTGTATGACAACAAGGTTGCGGATTGGATCATAGGACAATTTAAAGATGCTGGCAGAAGCATACATCCTCAAGCAGCAGCCATGATGGCGGATTACCTAGGTACCGACCTATCAAAGATTGCCAATGAGTTGGAAAAGCTACTCCTCAATGTGGACAAGCAACAGGAAATTCTGCCCTTGCATATTGAGCAAAATATTGGCATTAGTAAGGATTTTAATGTATTTGAGTTGCAATCCGCGCTGGCAAAACGGAATGCCGCTAAATCCATACAAATCGTAGATTATTTTGCAGCAAATCCCAAGTCCAATCCCTTGCCACTAGTCCTGGGGAATTTGGGCTCCTATTTTACGAAAATCTTAAAATACCATTACTTACCGGATAAATCATCCACGGTGGCCGCCAAGGAATTGGGGGTGCATGCCTTCTTTTTAAAGGATTATGAGTTGGCAGCTAGGAATTTCAATCGCCGTAAGACCTTTGATATTATACATCAGCTAAGCGAATTTGATATGAAGACAAAAGGCTTTATGGTAGGCCCACATACGAGTAATGCCGATATACTTCGGGAATTAGTCTTTAAAATCTTGAATTGATGCTAGTCAGAAAAAAACTATACCTGCTTTTAACTTTAATCGGGATAGGTAGCGCGCAAGCGCAGATCTCCTATACTGTATTACAGTTGGGCGGGAATTTTGGAGTTGCCAACAAAGGCTATCAGGGTGCCTTTAGCGGCTTTGCAGGCCATTTTATCTTTGGCAAAAGCTTTGATGAAAAGGCCTACCTAGGCTTTGGTGTAGGCAATGAGCAGTTAAAGGGGGATTACCGCAGTAAAGCCTCCGCGCAATTAGCGGAGCCAAGCTTAAAATACGACTACAACCTATTTCCATTGTTTGTAGACGCCCGACTCCCCCTATTGACGGTAGGTCAAAATAATTCCAAGGTAGGCATACTCGCCAATGCCGGTTATGCCCCTGCCATAGGAGCTCGCTATGACAAAGGCTTTTTGTTGAAAAGTGGTTTCTTTTATCTGCTGGACAATCCAAAGTCGGTAGACTTTAGCATCTCCTTAGCACATGGCTATCAGCAGTTAACAAAGAACTTTTACCAAAATAACTTTCAGCATCAGCAAGTCGCACTTGCTGTGGGCATTATCTTTAAGTAGGCACTACGAATCCGCCGGCTTATCTTTATCTGTTGGCGGCGTGTCCTGTGTTAAGTCTGTATAGGGGTTCTCAGGAGATTCGTTGATTTCCTTGTAGGATACATCCACCGACTCGGGCTGCGCTGTGCTATCAATATTGACTTCTATAGCTACCTTCGAATTGGTTTTAGGCTTGCGTACAATTCCCCACTTCATAAGCAGTACTTGCGTAGAGTTGCGTTTCAGGTGTTGCTTTTCTGGCTCACCTATTAAGAATCCAAATGCATTCATACTAGGAATCGCATCAAAGATCACTTTTATGGTCGCCGTTAACGGAAGCGCAATAATTAAACCTGCCAAGCCAAAGAGCATGCCTCCTAGGAGGATCGCGATAATAGCCATCAAGGGGTTAATGCTAACCTTACTCCCTACAATATTAGGTGTAATCACATTCCCTTCTAGAAACTGTACGACTTGGAACCAAGCCACTACCCCTACAGCATACAAGGCATTGTCCTTTACGGCCAAGGCAAACAAGGCTGGCAGGATTGAGCCAATAGCAATCCCTATATAGGGCAGGAGCATAAGCAGAGAAGCTAGGGACCCAAAGAACCAGGCGTACTCAATGCCCAATAGCATAAGTCCTGCGGTATTCAAAACCGCTACTATACCCATAACCGTAACAAGTCCGAGCAGGTAGCTTTGAACCACTTGATATATCTTGTTTAAAACCTCATTGACTTTAGTCTGTGGAACACTTTTAAAAGCCTTAAAGAAAAACTCCCTAAAAAAGTCCCGATAATACAGCATAAAGAAACTAAACAAGGGAACCAGTATGGCGCCCGCAAGTACATTGCCTATAGAGCCAAAGGTGGCACTTGCCATCCCACCCATATTGGCCAAGAGCTTGTTGCCTTGTTCGGTCAGGTGCTTGGAGACATCATTGGGCTTTACGCCAAAAGTCTGTTCAACCCATACCTGCGCTTTTTCTAGCACTGATAATACTTTTTCCGTAATCGAGGAGGCATCCTTGCCAATAATAATGGATTGATGCACGATAAACCAGCCAATTGCAGAGATAATAGCAATTGCGATAATTACCGAGAGTACCGCTGCAAAGGCTTTGCCAATGCGTAATCGCTCAAAAAATTGCGCTAGGGGAAAGAGCGAAATCGAAATTAAGATTGAAAACAGTACCGGAACTAAGAGGCTTTGGGTAACATACAAAAAGCCGATAATAAGTGCCATAGCCACCAAGCTTGAAGCCAGGTCTAGGGAGTAGGGGAACTTTTTGTGTTGTTGATCCATGAAATTATAGGTAAAATCTTATACTAGTAAACCTTTAAACGCTCTTTTTGTTTTTGTATTGCCAATATAATACATAAAAAAAAGCAAGTAATATAATCAGGCTATTTAGGAGAAATATCTGCGGAATCCGTGCTATTTCATCCCTGTATACATAGCCTGCAAGAAGCGCACCACCTCCAATACCAGCCTCTAAAGCTATGTACATGGTAGCCATGGCCTTTCCGCGGTGCTGGGGCAGACTCAGATCGATGGTCCAAGCATTTAAGGCGGGGGAGAGTATCCCTGTTCCAATCCCATAGATAATTGCCCCTAGAATCAAGCCTTGAGTGCTATCGCCTAGACCAATTAGGAATACCGAGATGGCCACAATAACTAGGCCCACTAGCATCACCTTAATCCGACCATAGCGGTCAGCTACCTTGCCCGAAACAAACCGTATGCCTATAGATGAAAGGGTATAAGCGGTAAAGAACAAGCCCTTATTGCTAATGCCAAGATGTTCACTCCAATCAGGGATTAGGGTTAGGATAACCCCATAGCCAGAATAGGATAGAAGCGTTACAATACCCGCTGGGATTACGCGCCACTCAATAATCTCATCCTTCTTAATACGCAACATGCTGCGGTTAAAGGGTTGTTTGTTGGCCAATGTTTCCTTCATATTCATCACGATCACAATGGAAAGTAATGCAAACACAGAGGAACTGTAAAACATGGGATTAATGCCGTAATCCTTTGCTATAAAACTCCCAATAGCTGGCCCAATAGCCCCACCTATGCTGAAGCATAAGCCATGCATCCCCAAGGCTTCGCCCCAGCGATTCTGCGGGATAATATCTGCTACATAGGCGGAGGTAGCCGTAGGCTTAAAGCCAGTCGAGAATCCATGAATTAAACGCAATAAAAAAAAGCCCGCTACCGAGCTAATTATTGGATACAGAAAGCCGCAGATAAAACATACGATAGAGCCCACAGCCATAACGGGCACACGGCCCCATTTGTCGGTCAGCTTCCCACTAAAGGGTCTGGAGATTCCAGCCGTTAGGGTAAAAAGCGCAATAATAAGTCCTTTATGCTCAGCCCCACCCAATGCACTCAGGTAATTTGGCAGCTCAGGGATAATCATATTAAAGCTGGCTGAGAAAAGCAAAGAGCTTAAACAAAGCAAGGCAAAGGGGAGCGTGTATATGGAGGCTTGCGGTTGATCCATTATTTTGAAAGTAGTTTTTTACGAGCCAATTCAGAGCAAAAGATGGTGGTAGCAACAGCAACATTTAAGGACTCAGCAGCCCCTAACCTAGGGATAGTAACCGCCTGATCGATATGTGCTAACAAGGCATCACTTATGCCATTGCCTTCATTGCCCATAATAATAAGACCTGCCTCTTGGAAATCCGTCTCATAGATAGACTTGCCATCCAGGAGTGCTCCAAAGGTAGGCATCTGCATCTGTTGCAAAAAGGGCAGGAGATCTGTATAGTAAATATTAACCCGTGACAAGGAGCCCATGGTGGCTTGCACTACCTTAGGATTAAAGGCATCTACTGTACCAATAGAGCAGATAATATTTTGAATGCCAAACCACTCTGCTGTACGAATAATGGTGCCTAAATTTCCAGGATCCTGCACATCATCCAGGACGAGATTGTGCTGCTTTCTAAGTAGGGTAGGGTCAAAATCCCCATGATTTGGGATTTCTACTAAGGCTAAAATACCCTGTGGGGATGTCAAACTCGATATTTTGCTGAATTCATCCGCAGTTATGGTATTGTATTTTAGATTTTGAGGTAAATTGTCCATTTTTGCTAAGGCATCCGCTGTAGCATAGACAGTTTGAATTTTATAAGGAGAGTTAATGAATTCTTGAACAGATTTAATTCCTTCAACAATAAAAAGACCGTATTGTTTGCGAAATTTTTTATGCTGCAAAGACGTTGTTAAACTTATTTGCGCTTTTGATAACATTGCACTTAATGATTAAGAAATATAGTTTTTTTATTTATGCAAGTATAACGCTTTTGTCTGTATTTTTTGCATCCTGTCGCTCTGCAAAATATTTAGATAAAGACCAAGCATTAGTAGCGCATATAGATATTATTGGAGTCCCGGCAGACCTGCATGAGCAAGCGGAAGCTTATGTTTCCAATGAGATAAAGCCCAATTCTCGTTTAAATCTTACAATCTACAACCTCTTTAACAGCAAGTCCGGCAAGTACAAGAAGACGAAAATTCGCAATGTGGGAGAGTCTCCACATCTGCTGGACTCCTCATTGGTGGATTATTCTGCAAAGCAGATAATGCGATTTTTACAGACTAAAGGCTATTTTAATGCACAAGTAACCCCTACAGTCAAGCTGAATGGCAAGAAGGCTAGCATTGACTTTGATGCGGTATTAGGGGCGCCCTTTATTCTTCAAGATATTAATTACAATGCGCAAGACAGCGCAATTGCCGAAATTTATAAAGCGCAGGTACGGACCGTTTCCAAGGCCAAGTCAGGAAAGCGTTTTGATACAGCGGACCTCTTGGAAGAGCGGGAGCGCTTGTATAATGCCCTTAAGAATGAAGGTTATTATGATTATCTACGGCAGTATCTACGCGTTGGGGTAGATACCCTGGTTACTAAGCACAGCGCTAATCTACTTTTTGAGATTCAAAATCCTTCAGACTCCACAGCTCATAAGATTTATACCATTCAGGATGTTCATGTTCGAATCCTCCAACCCAATGGTAGTAAGAGCAATAGGAAGCCAAAATCCTATACCGATAAACGCTTAAATATCCAGTATGAGGATCAGACTGGGAGGTTTAACCTAAAGCCATTGTCTCGATATATGTATGTGCGCGCTGGGCAGACCTATGATATGCGCAAGGAAAATATGTCTTACGACAGGCTCTATGAGATGAATGGCTTTCGAAATGTTAAGATCGATTATGAGCGGGTGGATTCCAATAGGTTAAATGTTTCTTATGCCCTGACGCCAAGGCCCGTAATGGCCAATCAGGTGGAAGGTGAATTTACCTTTAGTTCAGGTATGAGTGGCTTTAATGTGGGAAATACCTTCTCCCATAGAAATGTATTCGGAGGAGCCGAGCAGCTAGAGGTCAAGCTGCGCTATGGGGTACTGTTTGATCCCCGCTTGCCTGGGGGAATCAAGAATCAAATCTTTAATACGGACTTTCAGGTCGGTGTGAATTTAATAATTCCACGATTAATGACTCCCTTTGAGACCTATAGTGTCGGAAGGTATGGACTGCCTAGGACTACCTTCTCCTCCAATCTGCAAGTGTTTAGGCAGGATCAGACTTATTCGAATCGGTATTTTACAAATGCCTTAAACTATATTTGGCATAGTTCCAGTCGATCTCAGCATAGTCTTACTCCTGTTGCTTTGGATTATCGATTAGGCCGTTTAAATGATGATTTTGCCAATCAATTGATCAATGAAGGCTACTTGCTTTATGTGCAGAGTAATAATAGGGCCTACTTTGGTCTAGGCGCCCAATATGTTTATACGCGTAATGCCGGGAAGCTCTTAAAGAAGGAAGACTTTAATTATTTTAGGGCAAGCCTTGAAACGAGTGGCAACCTGTTAAATGTAGCCAGTAATTTGCTTGATTTTAAAAGCAATGATATTGGAGAGCGCTTGCTGTTTAATGTACCCTATCTACAGTATGCCAAGACTGAAGTCGATTACCGTTGGTACAAGTATTTGGATGGACACCGTCAATTGGTGCTGCGCTTTAATGCCGGTGTGGCTGTGCCCTATGGCAATAATTCCAGCCTGCTAATCTTTGAGAAAAGCTTTTATGCAGGTGGAATGAATGGTATAAGGGCTTGGCAGGCCCGCACCTTGGGTCCGGGGAAATACAATCGTGCCGATGTGCCTGAAAACTTACGCTTAAACTTACGTAACCTGGATCAGCTAGGCGAAATTAAGTTAGAGGCAAATGCGGAATATAGGTTTCGCTTGCTAAATAGCTTCTTTGGGGCCAAGCTCAATGGGGCGACCTTCCTTGATGCAGGAAATATTTGGCGCTTGAAAGAGCATGAGACCGTAAAAGGAGGAGAGTTTAAAGCGGATCAGTTTTTAGCGCAGATTGCGCTAGGTACAGGCTTGGGGCTACGCTTTGACATGGATTACTTTGTCCTTCGCTTAGATGCCGGCTTAAAGCTAAAAGATCCTCAGTTTGAGGGAAGCGATCAGTGGGTGATAAAGGAGTTTTTTAATGCCAAATCCTTTAAAAAGACCTATTACGAAACGCATAGGCCTGATCGATACAGCTTTATTCAATACAACTTCTCGGTAGGACTGCCCTTTTAAATCATATTCTTAATCGTCATAAGGGTGCTTTCCAGTATTTTGGAAAAGTCTAATCCTTTCGAATAATTAAAGTACACAAAGACAAGTGCTAGTAGTACAAATGTAAATAAGAAGCGCTTAAAGGCGTAGGCTATTAATAAGATGGCCGCCGGGATAATCAAAAGGAGCATGCCATAGATCTTTATAGGCTTCATGCCCGCTTCTGACTTGTAAATATAGTAGAGCTTGCCTATGGAGTTTTCTTGATTCTTATGTTTGAAAAACACAAAGGTAGAGGATTCTAGGGGATGCTTTACTACGGCAATCCCATCGTGAAAGGCCAGGTCTTGCTGAAAGCCATTTAAAGTAAATAAGAATGTTCCGCTAATATTCTCCATGGGCTTTTCTGATGCATCCACAGCGATAATTGCCAATTTACCATTTTGGGTAAGATTTTCCTTTACAATAAAATTACTAATATATTGGGGCGAAGCCTGAGTTATCAGGGTGCTGATAATCACAAATAGAAGTAGCGCAGTTGTTTTTTTCACGACATAGTATAATCTGCTGTAAAAATAGTAAAAAAAAGGTTAGGGTGGCTTATGCTGACTTTCCTGAAATAAATGCCGCTCAGCTCAGGCTATTTGCTAAATAAAAAATTTGTTTCATTAGATTGTTTATCTTTTGTACCTTTGTGGAAGTATAAAAAGATAAGACTGATATGGCAAATACAGCGTCACAAAGACCAGCAAGAACTACGGATAATAACGCGAACCGTACCGAGTATTATGTTACTTTAACGGTTGCTATCGTTATTGGATTAGTGGGAGTATTCATTAGATTCGTACCTGATGTTATTACAGCCCTAGATCAACAGACATTTTTATTCTCTTTAATTGCGAATGTATCGTTGCTAGTTGCAGCTTTCATTGCCTTTAAAGTAGTATTTGGTATCTTAGGATTTGGAAAACAACGCGATTAATTCGTAAATAATATGCATAAAAAAAGCCTTAGGAAAATCTCCTAAGGCTTTTTTTATGCTTTAACCTTACAGGGATTAGCTTTTTAAGGACTGTTTCCGGGCGAAGCCAAGGTTATTGCCTATAGCCAAGCTTGTGAATACGGGCTATTTAGTTTAGACCTACAGTAGTCATAAACAAAAAAGCCGTATCGCTATTAATAACGATACGGCTTTTTATATGCTTTATTATCCTACTTAAGCTAGGATAGACCAAGTACTCCAAGGGATTCTCGATAGGATAACAATTAATCCAAGTGTGTAAAAGATCAACACTGTTTTGTTTGCGCTATAGTTTTCCGTAAGTCTTTTTGACTTCGAATAGCCTATTGTGATTAAAACAATCGCTATAATCATCATCAAAGGGTGCTCTAAGAAATACAAGCGGGAAAGGCTGTTTTTCATATTAGCTCCTGAGAAAGCCTGCATGCCTAATGGCGAGGTAAAGTAGATAATAAATCCTACGACCAATTGCAGGTGAGCGGAGATTAAGCCTAATAATGCAATCTTGCGGTTATAAGGTTTACTTCCGAAATAGTTTACTAATGTAATGACGATAGCCACAACTAAAGCTAGCAACAAGATAATCGCTAGGGTAGAGTGTAAGTGTTTCATTCCTGTTAACATAAATTTTTAATTAATACATTATCTCTTATAGCAAAGGTACTATTTTGCCAGACGTTTATCGCCTAATTCTTTAAATTCTGACTTGGCCTTGAAATTAGGGAATACCTTGTCCATACTTAAGGTGTAACCGATGTCAAAGAATAATTTCACATCAGCCAAAATTCCTTCAAAGTTCCAGTTTTCATCCACCTCATCTTTAACGGTATGATAACGACCACTAAGCGCATTTAGACGCGTGCGTATAACTGTGCTATCCTGCTCGATTAAGTCGGCACCACTGCCCATAAACAAGCCTGGAACACCCATCTTAACAAAATTGAAATGGTCGGAGCGGTAAAAGCCACCAGAGGATGGATTGCGCTCCCCTTTGACAACTCGTCCAAATTTGGCAGCTGATCTTTCCACATAGTCTTCAATCTCTGTCTGACCTATACCTACAATGGAAACATCCCTAGCTGCCCCCAATGGGCTGAATGCATCCATATTGATATTCGCAACCGTTTTGTTAAGGGGATAAATTGGATGCTGTGTATAATAGCCAGAGCCTAGCAAGCCTTCCTCTTCGGAGGTTACTGCCATAAAGACAATTGTACGTTCGGGCTTAACCTTGGCCGCCTTAAAGGCTTTTGCAATTTCAAACAATGCCGCTACTCCAGAAGCATTGTCAATGGCACCATTATAGATGGAATCCCCATCTACTGGCTCCCCAATACCCAGGTGATCCCAGTGGGCGGTATAGATAATAACCTCATCAGCTCTTTTACTGCCTTCCAACTTTGCAATCACGTTGTTTGACTTTGATTTTCTAAAGCTGTTTTTCAAGGCAAAGGATGTTTTTACATCCATGGCCAAGGGTTTGAATCCTGGCTTCTTGGCCTGCTCTTCCACATCTTTAGGCAAGCCCGCAAGTGCAAATAGCTTGTCTTTGGTTTCCTGACTTATCCAACCCTCAAAGGCACTAAAGTCTGCGCCATCATTGGCTGTAACCAGTTCAAGCTGCGGTCCAGACCAGCCGGTACGGACCACATTCCAACCATAACTGGCAGCTCCTGTATCGTGAATAAGAAGAATCCCCTTTGCTCCTTGACGAGCGGCTTCCTCGTATTTATAATCCCAACGACCATAATACGTCATGGTATCGGCTTTGAATAAGCTCTTGTCATAGCGCCCAGGGTCGCTGACCATGGCTACCACGGTTTTGCCTTTTACATCGATGCCTGCATAATCATTCCAATTGTACTCCGGGGCTACAATCCCAAAGCCTACAAATACAAGCTCAGATTGATCAATTTGCACGTCTGCCTGTAAGCGCCTGCTCGCAATTACAAAATCATCAAGGTGGTTGACCGTTAAGGAGCCTTTTGATCCTGTAAAGGTTAAGGTTTTGCTGCTAGGCTTTGAGCTAATCTCTACCAATGGAACCTCTTGGAAATAGGAATCGCCATTGCCAGGGCTTAAGCCTAGGGCTTTAAACTGCTCTTGGATGTAATTAACGGTTAAGGTATCCCCTTTGGTAAAGGGTTTACGGCCCATAAATTCATCGGAGGATAGGCGAAGCACATAATCCTTGTAAGTAGCCTCATCAATGGCTGCTAATGCGGTGGAATCTAGGCCATCAGCATTGTAGTCGCCACTTGTTCCTGACTGGCAGGCTACTGCGAGTGAGGCTAAGGCAGCAAGGTATAAGAAGGGTTTAATCATATGTAGATAGTTTTACTTTTTATGAACCCATGAAAGCTACTAGCTTATACAAGGGAAGTTTAAGTTTATGCTTTAAAAATACAAGTTTATTTTGGATTGTCTCTATTATCTGGCTGAAATCCTGCATCGCTATACTTGATAGGCCTTTGGATGGGGTAGCCTTAGGATTTGTCTTGCGCTAGAGCTGTTTCTGCTACACTTAAGAGGGTGACTTCAGCTATGGGATGAAACAAGTACATCTTATTGGAGCTTATTTCCATACATTTATAACGCTTTCGGAGCTTTTCCATCTTTTGAAAGGTGCGCCCGCCCTTGATACTGAAATGGGTGCCTTCCGCTATACTTTCTAAGGTGATGGTATCACTGTCTTGGAGGTCGTGATTTTTGAGTACCCGATAGAGGTTTAAATCTGTACAGCTAGAGGCTGCTGGATTTTCCATATAATTAACAATGGCATACAATATGTCAGCTGGGAATATTTCCGCCTGTATAAAGGGAGCCATCAACATCTTGTAATTGTTTTTCCACTCCAGACCATGGGGCTTTACCTTGTTTTTATGCTGTTGATAAGTTTTGAGGTGCGCAAATTCATGCACCGTTGTAATTAGGAAGGCAAAGGGGTTTAAATCGTGATTGACAGAAATTTTATGCGGTTCACCGCGGAATGGGGCCGTATAATCGCCCAATTTGGTACGGCGGCTGCGGGCAACTTTAAATCGGCAGGCACTGTCATTTATCCATGCAGATATAATAGGAGCAGCAGCTGCGGGCATATATTTGCTTAATTGCTTTGAAAAGTCTGTCATGATTTACAAACATATTATTTTTTATAGAAATACGGGCATATTTCCATTTTCTGATGCCCGCTTAAATAATTATCTTTGGTTGGATAATCAAATCATGTATGCGAAAAATTAGTTTATTGTTGCTTACTTTTCTGTGTAGTTTGCAGCTTTCTGCGCAAGAACTTAATGCGCGTATTGAGATACAGTCACCTCAGGTGCAAAATACCAATAAGCGAGCCCTTGATTTACTTCAAAAGGTTGTACAAGACTTTATGAATAACAGGGCTTGGACAAGCATGAAGGTAAATTCCCAAGAGCGAATCGACTGCTCCATCGTTATTACAGTGTCGCAATGGGACGGCTCTAAGACTTATAAGGCATCCGCGCAGGTCTTCTCTTTTAGACCTGTTTATGGGACAAATTACAGCAGTCCTATACTTGCTTACCATGATCGAAATTTTAATTTCTCTTATGTTGAGGGCGAGCAGCTTGACTTTAATGAGAATACCAATTCGAGTAGCTTATCCTCTCTATTGGCTTATTACGCTAATATTATAATCGGAATGGATGCCGATAGTTTTAAGCTTTATGGGGGGAACCCTTATTTCAGCTCCGCTCGAACTATTGTGAATGCAGCGCAAAGCAATCCTGAAGAAGGCTGGCGATCCATGGAGTCTTTAGATAATAGGTATTGGTTGATTAATAATTTGTTGGATAGAAAGTATCAGCCTTACAGGGATTTTGCTTACCAATTTCATATGAATGGCATGGATAAGATGGCTAATGAAGAATCCAAAGCAAGAGTGACTATGGTTGGCCTATTAGACAAGCTGAAGGAGGTGGATCGGAATAATACAGGCAATGTCTGGAGTTCTGTGCTTTTCTCTGCCAAGTCCAATGAGTTTGTTGGGGTATTTAGTAAGCTGCCAGGCAATGAAGGAATCAAGGCTTACAACAAATTGGTGGAGTTGGATCCAAGTAATACCAACAAGTACGAGGTCTTAAAGTAATCAGATTTATGCTGGGTAAAATAACCATTAAGAATTACGCACTGATTGAGAATTTAGATATTTCCCTGCATCAGGGACTCAATATAATAACGGGTGAAACTGGGGCCGGAAAGTCCATTATTATGGGGGCTTTGGGCTTGATTTTAGGAAATAGGGCGGAGGGCAAGCATTTCTTTGATGATACGAAGAAATGTGTTATCGAGGGCTATTTTCAGATAGCGAGCTACCTGCTCCAGGACTTTTTTGAGGCCAATGATTTAGTGTATGAGGCGGAAACCATTATTCGGCGAGAGATCGCTGTAGATGGCAAGTCCAGAGCCTTTGTCAATGATTCGCCAGTGACCTTAAATATTCTACGTAGCCTCGGTGAGCAGCTTATTGACATACATTCGCAGCATGCGACTCTACAGATTAATACCGAGAGCTTTCAGCTATTGGTATTGGATAGTGTGGCCAAAAATCAAATCTTGTTGCAGCAATATGCGAAGGATCTTACTAGCTATAAGAAGCAAGAGAAGAGTCTTAAGCTTTTAAAGGAAAAGATTGCTGCTGCGGCATTGGAACATGATTTCAACCAGTTTCAGTTTGAGGAATTGGAGAAGGTAAACCTACAGGAGGGCGAACAAGTCCAATTAGAAGAGGAGCAGTCCCAATTGGAGAATGCGGAGGAGATCAAAAGAGGCTTATTGGGAGCTAGTTTTTTGTTGGATGAGCATGAGCATGCGGTCATAAAAAATCTTAAAGAGGCCCAGCAACAGTTATTCACTGTAGCCAAGTATCTAGCGGCTGACAATGATCTTGCAGATCGCTTGCAGAGTAGCTTGATTGAAATTAAGGATATATCACAGGAGATTAGCCTCTTGGATCAAGCCGTAGCGGTGGATCAGGGGAGGCTGGACTTTGTCAATGAGCGCTTGAGCCTGCTGTATAATTTACAGAAAAAACACCGCGTGGATAGCGTGGAGGAATTGATCGACATCCGGGAACAGCTTTCCAATCAATTGCTGGTCACCGCAAATCAGGAACAGGAGCTCGAGGCGGCGGAGCGTTTGTTGGCTGCAAGCTTAAGCAGCTTGGAGCTAGCAGCACACAACTTACATGAGAGTAGGATAGCTGTGCTTGCAGATGTTGAATCACATGTGCAGACGGTGCTTGCGGAAGTGGGGATGCCCAATGCCCAGCTCAAGATAAGTCTGGAATTGCTTGCTGTAGATAAATACAAACAGCAGGGAGCAGATGAGGTGCAGTTTTTATTTTCGGCCAATAAGGGACAGTCCCTACAAGCGATTCACAAGGTCGCTTCTGGTGGAGAGCTTTCGCGCGTTATGCTTGCGATAAAATCTTTAGTCGCCAAAAGCTCTGCGCTGCCTACCATTATCTTTGATGAGATTGATACCGGTATTTCTGGAGAAGTGGCTTTGAAGGTAGGGGAGATTATGGAAAGATTAGCCCAAAGTATGCAGGTGATGGCCATTACACACCTACCACAGATTGCCTCCAAAGGGGATGCGCATTTTAAGGTGTACAAGCATGATGAGGGGGAGAAGACAAAGTCAAACATTGTCTTGCTTGATCCGCAAGAACGTATCTATGAAATTGCGCAGATGCTTAGTGGCGCCCAACCCGGAGATGCTGCTTTAGCACATGCCAAGCAGTTGATTGCTCGCAACTAGTTGTTGCCTTACTTTGAGTGACGAGTGACGAGTTGGAAGTAACATGCCTACCCGTCACTCATCACCCGTCACTGATTACTCAAATATGATCGTTTTATTGCCTTGGCGCATGACGCGATCTTCTGTTAACAGCTGTATGGCATGGCTTAACACAGCCTTTTCAATCTCTTTTCCCGCCGTTACCAATTGCGGTACATCTTGGCTATGTGTGATGGACTTGGTGCGCTGCACAATAATAGGTCCTTCATCCAAGTCATTGGTCACGAAATGTGCCGTGGCTCCTATAATCTTTACTCCTCGGGTATGTGCCTGTCTATAAGGGTTTGCCCCAATAAAGGCGGGCAAGAAGGAGTGGTGTATATTGATTAATTTATTCTCAAATAGAGCTACAAAGCTAGGGGAGAGTATCCGCATAAACTTTGCGAGTACAATGTAATCAGGCTTGTAGATAGCGACTTGTGCTGCTAACTCCTTTTCAAACTGTGCTTTGCTTTTCTCCTCATGGGAGATATAATGATAGGGGATTCCAAACTTTTCGGTAAAGTCTTTTAATATCGGGTAATTCCCAATTACCGCTTCCACATTTGCATTTAGGGTCTTAAAAAAATGACGTACTAAAATGTCAGCTAGGCAATGATGCTCTTTAGTTACTAAGACGACGATTTTCTTTTCTTGGGCAGGGTTTATACTGACTTTTGCGCCTGATGGTAATGCAGCTTCTAGTTCTACTGAAAGGGTATTTACTTCTTCTGGAAGTCCATTGCAGACTACACGCATAAAGAATTGTTGGTTGGCTTCATCTACAAACTCGCGGATGTTGATAATGTTCAACTGATGTCTTGCAATTACTTGTGCAATGCCTGATACCAGGCCTACTGCGTCTATGCAGTGAATTAGGATAAGGGTTTGCTTGTGCATGGCGGAATGGTACAGCTTGGTGCGGCAGTCTGATTCGAACCGCCTTACAATCCTGCTTTGGGTTTAAGGTTTAGGGGTTTAGGTTTCATTAAAAAAGGCTGCTTTAAGAGGCAGCCTTTGATTTTTCAAGTTCGTTTTCTATATCAAGTTCCACCCGTAGGTTTTCAACAATATGTTTCTGTCTATCAGGGGTGTTTTTCCCCATATAATATTCCAACAGCTGCGGGAGCTTGTTCTCCTTAGAAAGGATAACAGGGTCTAAGCGTATGTCCTTGCCAATAAAAAGGCCAAATTCATTTGGCGAAATCTCACCAAGACCTTTAAATCGTGTTATCTCTGGCTTATTGCCCAGCTTGGCTATAGCGCGTTGACGCTCTTCATCGGAATAGCAATAGATGGTCTCTTTCTTGTTTCTTACCCGGAAAAGCGGCGTTTGTAAGATGGATATATGACCTGCCTTTACCAAATCAGGGAAAAACTGTAAGAAGAATGTCAAGAGCAGTAGGCGTATGTGCATACCATCCACATCGGCATCGGTAGCGACTACAATATTATTGTAGCGTAATCCATCTAGGCCATCTTCAATATTGAGGGCATGCTGTAATAAGTTGAACTCCTCATTTTCATAGACAATCTTCTTGGACATGCCATAAGAGTTGAGGGGCTTTCCTTTTAAGCTAAACACCGCTTGGGTTTGCACATCTCTGGATTTTGTAATAGAACCGCTTGCTGAGTCTCCCTCGGTAATAAACAAGGTGGTCTCTAGGTTGCGCTCATGCTTGTCGCCAAAATGTATTTTGCAGTCCCGTAGCTTGCGGTTGTGTACCGAAGCTTTCTTGGCGCGTTCATTTGCTAGTTTTTTAATACCCGCAATATCCTTGCGCTCGCGCTCGGACTGTAGTATACGTTTTAATAAAGCTTCAGCAGTTGCTGTATTCTTATGTAAGTAGTCGTCCAATGCCTTCTTAATAAAGTCATGGATAAATGTTCTTACTGTAGGGCCTTCAGGGCCTATGCTCTGAGAGCCTAATTTTGTTTTTGTTTGGGATTCAAAGACGGGTTCTTGCACCTTGATCGCAATCGCTCCAATTATGGAGGCGCGGATGTCAGCGGCATCAAACTCCTTCTTGTAGTATTCACGGATGGTCTTTACAACGGCCTCGCGGAAGGCTGCCTGATGGGTACCACCTTGTGTAGTATGCTGACCGTTTACAAATGAGTAATACTCTTCTCCATACTGTTGACCATGCGTTAAGGCTATCTCAATATCTTCCCCACGTAGGTGGATAATGGGATAACGCATGGATTCGGTATCTATGTTTCTTTCTAGTAGATCCTTTAAGCCATTTTCTGATAGAAACTTCTGGCCATTAAAGTTAATGGTTAAGCCTGCATTAAGGAATACATAGTTCCACATCATGTTTTCTACAAATTCATTCCGAAATTTGTAGTTGCGAAAGATGCTCTCATCAGGGTAGAAGATGGTGGAGGTTCCGTTACGCTGCGTGGTTTCCTTTTGCTCATCCTGCTGCAGTTCACCGCGGCTGAATTGTGCAATACGGGTAACCCCTTGTCTATAGGATTGCACGGTAAACTGCTGGGAAAGCGCATTTACCGCCTTGCTACCCACACCGTTTAGCCCTACCGATTTTTGGAAGGCCTTGCTGTCGTACTTACCCCCGGTATTGATCTTAGAAACGACGTCCACTACTGAGCCAATAGGGATGCCACGACCATAATCCCGTACAGAAACTTTATTTTCATGTACTGTGATTTCAATCGTCTTGCCGGCACCCATTACAAACTCATCAATGGAGTTGTCGACCACCTCTTTTAATAATACATAGATGCCATCGTCATAAGCGGAGCCATCACCAAGCTTACCGATGTACATACCTGGACGTAAGCGAATATGCTCCTTCCAGTCTAATGATCGTATACTGTCTTCGTTATATGTAGTCATGAGGATTCTCTGTATTAGAACGCACAAAAATATGAAAAAAGAAGCAAAGTCCCTGCTTTATGAATTTGCTTGGGCTTTGCTATTTAAACAACTCGGAAAGCCGTAGCAGTGCTTAGCGTCCGAAGTCATCTTGTACGCGCACAATATCATGCTCATCGGATGGATGTTCACCATCGGTATGCTGCCAGATTTCGGCAACCACAGCATAGTTGTCCAAGCCTATAAGACGGTGACGTTCGCCTTGCGCCAAGCGAATAAAATCCCCTTCCTTTAATCGCTTTACTTCATTTTCATCATCCGTACTACTGGTTACTACCGCGACCTCCCCTTGGATGACGCGCCAGATTTCGGCTCTGCGATGATGATACTGCCAAGAAAGGCGTTTGCTAGGGCCTACTACTAAGATCTTAGGGCTTAGCTTGCCAGCGATCTTAAGGTCTTGAATGTCTAAACTATCAAAATACTGATCGGCAAATTTTTGCGCTTGGTCTTCAT
>JASLCA010000354.1 GCA_030146225.1 Sphingobacterium sp.
TGACGCCTCCTTGTGCGGCAACTGAGTGGGCGCGCCGCGGACTATCTTGGAAGCAAAAGGAGCTTACATTATAGCCCATCTCTCCCAGTGAGGCCGCTAATGAGCTGCCTGCAAGGCCTGTGCCTACGACGATTACATCAATCTTCTTGCGATTGGCAGGATTGACTAGCTTTGCTGTCTTTTTATAATTTTCCCATTTTTCGGCTAAAGGTCCTGCTGGGATATGTGCTTTCAATTCCATGGCTATTACTATTTTGTGCTGAAGAAAATATAAACAGGCATTAGCGCAAAGCCTGTACATATAATGATCGAATAAACAATTCCTATATACTTAATCCATCTCAGGTACTTGGGATGAAAGAGTCCAAACGTACGCATAGCACTATAAATTCCATGAATCAGGTGGTAGCAGAGGGCTATCATGGCTACGACATAAATAAGTACATACCACCATTCTTGGAAGGTTGCAATTACTATGGCGTAGAGGTCTTTCTGACCCACGCTATCCAAGGGGACTTCCCCAAACTTGTATACATACCAAAAGTTCTTGAAATGTATCACCAGAAAGATAAGGATTATGCTCCCCAAGATGCCCATATTTCTACTGTACCACTTGCTGGCTCGGGCTCGATTGTCCTGTCTATAGCCTGGAGATGCTTTCCTGTTTTGTAGGGTAATCAGGATGGCGTCTAGCAGGTGTAATATAATACTGGTATAGAGCAGATAGGACACCACTTTAATAAGTGCATTATTGGATAAGAGCTGGGAGTACCAGTTAAATTGCAGCTGTGCTTCCTCTGCTGGGAGGAATAATTGCATATTGCCCAAGAAGTGTATGGTTAAGAAAACGCATAGGAATAACCCCGTTAGTCCCATGATGATTTTTCGTGATAAACTTGTTAACATCCGTCTTTTGTATTAATAATAACCTATAACTTTCATCCATAAACCCCCAACTCCCATATAGATAATCAGCAGTACAATACCGATCTGAAGACCTTTTATCCACCATGATTTTAATTCTACGTAACGACTTCCGAAAAATACAGGCGCGGGTCCATGTCCATAATGTGTCAAGACCCCATAGATGGAGCCCATAAAGCCAAGCATCATCGCAAGCAGCATAGGTGGAATGCCTAAGGAAACTCCTACTCCTAGGAGTGCTGCATACATGGCTGCCACGTGCGCCGTGGCGCTGGCAAAGATGTAATGACTAAAGAAATAGACTAGGATTATTACGGGAAAGGCTACAACCCAACTTAAGCTGCCGATCTCATGCCGTACCAATTCGCTAAACCAGCCAATAAAGCCGAGCTCATTGAGGGAGCTGGCCATCATTACTAAGACTGCAAACCATACTATTGTATCCCAAGCGCCTTTTTCCGACTTGACGTCTTCCCAGGTGAGCACCGAGGTTAGCAGGAGTACCGAAAGGCCAATAAAGGCTGTGGTGGTCGCATCTACTGATAAGGTATCACCGAAAATCCAAAGACTTAATAGGATTGCAAATGCAAAGAGCATTAACCATTCTTCGCGCTTCATTCCTCCCATTTCGCGGAGCTTCTGAATGGCTAACTTGGGTGCATCACCTGTTTTTTTGAGTTCGGGCGGGTAGATTTTATAGAGTACCAGCGGGACGACTAGAAAGGCGACCAAACCTGGTACAAAACCCGCCGCTGCCCATGACATCCATGTGATGTTGATCCCTAAGTCAGCCGCAAACTTTTGACACATGGGGTTGCTGGCGGTTCCGGTCAGGAACATGGAGGAGGTAATAAGGTTCAGGTAATAGCTGTTGAGCGTGAGAAAGGAACCGAGTTTACGATGCGTTGTTGCATCTTCTGGTACAGAACCAAAGCTCATTGCCATGGATTTCATAATGGGGTAGATAATACCTCCGCCGCGAGCAGTATTACTAGGAATAGCAGGAGCCAGGCAGAGGTCTGCTAGGCCCAAGCCATAGGCTAGGCCCAGGGTGCTCTTTCCAAAAATCTTGATAAAGAGAAAGGCAATCCGGTCGCCCAAGCCCGTCTTTATAAAGCCTCTGGCTATAAAGAAGGAGATCCCAATTAACCAAATGACCTTGTCCCCAAATCCGCTTAGGGACTTTACAATTGAGGCGCTGGGGTTGCCGGGCGCCAAGACTTGCGTCGCAGCGGTTAGGGCTACTGCCAGCATACACATCGTGCCCATAGGGGCTGCTTTTAAGATAATGCCGAGGATGGTGGAGGTGAAGATGGCAAATAGATGCCAAGCTTCAGTCTTTACGCCTTCAGGGGGCGGGATTAGCCAGAGTACAATGCCGACAAGCAGGGTAATTCCTGCGTTTCTAATGTTGATTTCTTTCATCAGATTTGGGTTTATATAAAGTGCTTAGTCTATGTTATAGTCGGCTTTGTACTTGAAGGACAAAGAGGTTGCCGTTGTGTGTTGTGGTATTACTTATTTGCTGTTTATAGCGATCCATCTGAATACCTAATTGTATGCGCGCACCATAGTTTTTTAGAAATTCCAAGCCGATCATGGGGGTATAGGTCTGCCGTGGATTGGAGTTGATATGGAAGTTGGGATCTAAGTATTCATAGCGGCAGGAGGCTTCTATGGAGCCTAGGTTTTTATACTTTATTTCGTAGCGGAGATTGGGCAGGACATAGAAGCCACGCATGCGATAGTCTCCAAGTTCTCCTGCATTTTCAGTAGCGGCATGCAGGGCATGGTTAAGGGCTTGCTTGCCTTCCAGTTGGGTTTCCAAAAACCATTTCTTGGCCAAAGGTATACAGCTCGTAAGGTCTAAGCCCCAGGCATATACCGTGCCTGCGGCTACATTGCCTAGGCCGCCGTTTAGGCCGAGGTTTATGCCGTACTTTTGGGATATTCCCCCAACTGTACGGACTAGGTATTGCTTGCCGCTGTTGTTGTCTGAAATTTGATTTTTACCATTCCCATTGACTACGGATAGGGCATATTGAAAGGGCATCTTACCCATAGTTGTCTTGCCGCTGGCAGAGATTCCAATCTGAAAGCTCGTCCAGCCATTCTTCCCAAACTCACTGTATTGATTGGACCATTCTAAGGTTTTAAGCACATCCACGGGATGGGTTTCCTCGATCCCAAACCAGGGTCTAAACTGGCCTACTGTAATCCCTAGATGCGGACCAAAGGAGTATTTTATATAAGCATTTTCCAATACCTTGGTCTTGGGGTCAGACTTAAAGTCGGCTAGGTTTACCAGCGCTACTACTTCGGTGCGCTTGCTAATTGCGGCTTGGACCTGCACGCGCATATATTTTATGGCAAAGGAATTACTTGCAAACTTTCCATCTTGATGATGCAGGCCTGTGACATCTACCTCTTTATTTAAGCTGCTGGTAAAGCGACTTTGAAAGAGCCCCTTAAACTTAAAGGTGGGGTAGTTGTCAAAATCCTTACCCCAAGTACTGTCAGGAACTTGCGCATGGACGCTATTGTTGAGCAAGCATAGGAATGCTGTCAATAAAGTAAAGCTTAGGTTTTTCATCATACAAGGCCAGGAGGGCTTTCTACATTATCTCCATTTGCTTAACAGTAAATTTTATAAAATGTTTAGAAAATTTTACCTTCCTGTGTTTTTTATATAAAGCTGCCTTGGTCTTGTATTCTTGTATGAATGTTTGTTTTTTACTTTTTGATTAACTTGACTAGTTCTGTACTATAATTAGCACAGCAGTGTACGAAAAATATGATAATGCTATAGGCTTAGAAGCTAAAAGTGATTTTGCATTTCTAAGCCTGCGCTAGTCTTGTCAAATCAGGTTGTGCATTGGGATAGGCATACATTTTGAACTGTCTTGCAATAGATGAAATAATGCTGCGCGCTGGGACCGCGTTAAGGCCTGTGTATCTGCCGCTGTAGGGGCTAGGCTTTGCGTAAGCGCCGTGTTTGTCTTTTTTGTGGTAAAAAAAACGTATCTTTGTGGACATCCCTCTAATACAGCCTTTTTATAGCGAAAAAGGATCCATCTGCACGTAAAGGATATATACATCTGATTTTTATAAATAATTATTTTCAATGAATGGCTAGAAACCAAATCACTTCCAACAAAAAAGAGCGCGCAAAGAAACAGCAACTTAAGAAGCAAGGCAAGCTTGAGAAAAAAGAAATGAATAAGTCAAACAACGACAAGGGAAAAGCCTTGGAAGAAATGTTTGCTTATGTCGATGAGTACGGAAATATCTCCTCTACTCCTCCCGAGAAAAAGTATGAGTTCAAAGAAGAACACTTAACAAGACCTGATGCGCCAGAAGATGAATATCGTCATGGCAAGGTGTCTTATTACAATCACGAAGGACATTATGGTTTTATTCGTGATAACGAAACGAAACAAACAGTTTACTTCAATGACAAGTTGGTAGGAATGGTTTTGAGGATCGATCAAAGGGTAAGATACAAGGCTATACGTAGTAAGCAGGGTGATCAGGTATCTGAGGTTATTCTAGAAACGAATTAATTATCCATTATAATTAAAAAGGACTGTCGGTAAACGACAGTCCTTTTTTTTGGTAAGTAAGTTTGTATTAAAAATTGGATTTTCAATACAAACTCAAAGTGTTTTCTAAACAACTTTTACTTTAACGGCGTTAAGACCTTTCTTACCGTTTTCAACTTCAAAAGTAACTGTATCATTCTCATAGATTTCGTCAATTAAACCTGATGAATGAACAAAGATATCTGCACCACCGTTTGTAGGTGTAATAAATCCGAAACCTTTTGTTGGGTTGAAAAATTTAACTTTTCCTTCTTGCATTTTGTGTTTTTTTTAAATAAATAATTATACTGCTTAATCCAGTTTCTTTTATCCTTTACGCTTTTTAGCTAATGGATTTTGTTTGTTCACTTTAATTTTTTCACCTATTAGCTTTTCAATATTAGCTAGGTTACCTTTTTCTTCAAAACTACAGAAAGCAATTGCCGTACCATCTTTTCCAGAACGACCTGTTCTGCCGATTCTATGTACGTAAGTTTCCGATACATCTGGCAACTCAAAGTTGACCACATGTGGAAGCTCATCAATATCTATGCCGCGTGCAGCAATATCTGTAGCTACTAATATCTGAATGTCTCCTTTTTTAAAGTCATTCAAAGCTTTTTGTCGAGCGCCTTGTGACTTATTCCCATGTATTGCCATGGAACTAATGTCTGCTCTTTTTAAATTCTTAACAAGACGGTCTGCACCATGCTTGGTTCTGGTGAACACAAGCGATTGCTTAATGTCTTGATCTTTCAATATGGCAATCAATAAGGAGGTTTTATCTCCCTTATCTATCATGTACACCGACTGATCGATTGTACCACTGGTTGAAGATACGGGATTTACACTAATTTCCTTCGGATTATTTAAAATTGAGTTAGCAAACTTACGAATGTTTACCGGCATAGTGGCCGAGAAGAATAAAGTTTGTCTCTTTGCAGGGATTTTTGCCAATACTTTTTTGATGTCATGGATAAAACCCATGTCCAACATATTGTCTGCTTCATCCAAGATCAGGGTTTGTATGCCCGATAGATCTAAGAATTTTTGGTTGGCAAGATCTAACAAGCGGCCTGGGGTAGCGATAATAACGTCACAACCTTTTTTCAATTGGCTTACTTGATGTATCTGTGATACGCCCCCATAGATCGCTGCAATCTTTAATGGGAGGTGCTTGCCGTAATTAGCAAAGTTTTCATATACCTGTAGGGCAAGTTCACGGGTTGGCGTTAAAACCAAGATGCGTGGAAGCTTTGCGCCATTTTGATTTTGGGAGAGCAACTGTAGGGTAGGGATAGCAAATGCTGCTGTTTTTCCTGTTCCTGTCTGTGCACAACCAATAATATCGTTACCTGCTAAAATAATAGGGATAGCTGCTTTTTGTATCTGAGTCGGTTCTGTATAACCTACTTCTTGGATCGCCTTTAAAATAGGCGCTATAATATCGAGTTCTTTGAAAGTCATGAGAATATATGGAAAAGACCGGATTTGGTCTTTAAGTTGTGGGATCCAGTAAATGACTGGACGTAAAAGAAGTGTTCTTGTCGTTTTTCAACTACGCTGCTGTAAAAATTGCGCATGCAATATTAAAATTTTTTATGGCAGCTGAAAAAGCAAGAACTGAGAGAGAAGAATGATCAAACTAAATCAGATAAAGCAAAGGCAGAAGCCTAACATAAGTCGCAAAGGTAAACTAAATGTTTTTATAAACAAAGATAATTCTCATTTAATAAAAAATCAACCCGTCTGGATTTTGTGTGCTGAAGATCAAGTCTTGGGTGTTCTATATTGGTCTACTTGGTCTTTGAGGAATAGCCTCAGTGGGCTTATTTGGGAGCCCACTTAACTCATACTTAGCTAATATTTAATACTAATATATATAGGTTAGCAAATAGCGCCTCTTATACGCTTGATTTTAAGTTGTATAGCGGTTCTGTTGCGAATGCGGAATAAACTTTACTTTCTTAAAGATATTGGGTATCTTTGCATAAGCTTTACAGTTAATTTACAGAGTTGTAATTTGTGTAGCTGTAAGTGTTTGCTAATTAAATTTTTAATAAATAAAATCATATTTGTAGATGATTAACATTACATTACCTGACGGCTCAGTACGTCAGTTCGAAAAAGGTACTACTGCGATGCAGGTTGCCTTATCTATATCAGAAGGCTTAGCAAGAAATGTATTGGCTGCCGAAGTTAATGGCGAAGTTTGGGATGCTTCTCGTGCGATCGAGGATGATTCCAGCATTAAGCTCTTGACTTGGAATGATGAAAAGGGGAAATCCACATTCTGGCATTCTTCTGCTCACCTATTGGCTGAGGCATTGGAGGCTTTGTATCCAGGCGTTAAGTTTGGGATTGGTCCAGCTATTGAAACTGGGTTTTACTATGATGTAGACTTTGGTGAGACAGAGTTTTCTTCAGACGATTTCAAATTGATTGAAGATAAAATGCTGGAGTTGGCTAAGCAGAAACAAGTTTTTGCAAGGCAGGCTGTTTCCAAAGCAGATGCTTTAGCTTATTTCGAGACCAAAGGGGATGAGTATAAGCTAGACTTAATCAAGGATCTTGAAGATGGAAAGATTACTTTCTATTCACAAGGTGAGTTTACGGACTTATGTCGTGGACCACATATTCCAAACACGGGCTTTATTAAGGCCATTAAATTGACCAATGTAGCTGGTGCGTATTGGAGAGGTGATGAAACCCGTAAACAGCTTACACGTATTTATGGTGTGACTTTTCCAAAGGCCTCTGAACTGACTGAATACTTAAAGTTTATTGAGGAAGCTAAGAAGCGTGACCACCGTAAGTTGGGCAAGGAGCTGGAACTATTTGCTTTTTCTGAGAAGGTAGGTGCAGGTTTACCTTTGTGGTTGCCTAAAGGCGCTGCTTTACGTCAGAAGCTAATGGATTTCTTACAACGCGCACAACTGCAAGCTGGCTATGAGCCCGTAGTTACCCCGCATATCGGACATAAACAACTTTATGTGACTTCGGGTCACTATGAGAAATATGGTGCAGACGCTTTTCAACCTATTCATACACCAGTTGAAGGGGAGGAGTTCTTCTTAAAACCGATGAACTGTCCGCACCACTGTGAAATCTATAAAACTAAGCCTCGCTCGTACAAGGATTTGCCGGTACGTTTTGCAGAGTTTGGAACAGTTTATAGATACGAACAATCGGGAGAGTTGCATGGATTGACACGCGTGCGTGGCTTTACACAAGATGATGCCCACTTGTTTTGTAGACCAGATCAGGTTAAAGAAGAGTTTAAAAAAGTAATTGATCTGGTACTTTATGTTTTTGGCGCCTTAGGCTTTACGGATTATACCGCGCAGGTATCCTTACGTGATCCTGAGAATCGCAGCAAATACATAGGAAGTGATGAGAATTGGGCTTTGGCTGAGTCGGCAATTATTGAGGCCGCAGCTGAGAAGGAGTTGAAGACAGTCGTAGAGTATGGCGAAGCGGCATTTTACGGTCCTAAGCTTGACTTTATGGTCAAGGATGCATTGGGTCGTAGATGGCAGCTCGGAACGATTCAAGTAGATTACAATCTGCCTGAGCGTTTTGAACTTGAGTATACAGGAAGCGACAATCAAAAGCATCGTCCAGTAATGATTCACCGTGCACCATTTGGTTCATTGGAGCGTTTTATTGCTGTTCTTATCGAGCATTGTGCGGGACAGTTCCCGTTATGGCTTGCGCCTGAGCAGTTTATCATCCTGCCTGTGTCAGAAAAATATGAAGAATATGCGAAAAACCTTTTGGAATCGTTAAATAATTCCGATATTCGCGGACTGATCGATCATCGTGACGAGAAGGTCGGTCGTAAAATTCGTGATGCTGAAGTAAAAAAGTTGCCTTACATGCTTATTGTAGGGGAAAAGGAAATGGAAAGCGGTACAGTTTCTGTACGTAAACACGGGTCGGTTGACCTAGGCGCCATGACCGCTGAAGATTTTAGAGAAGTATTAATTAAAGAAATAACCGTTTAATTTTAAACATTTGGCATTAAAAAGATCGAGTGGTCCAAGACCACCAATGAGAAAGAAAGAACCAGATCACCGCATTAACGAGCTTATTAGGGTGCCTGAGGTGCGTTTAGTAGGTGATAATGTTGAGC
>JASLCA010000364.1 GCA_030146225.1 Sphingobacterium sp.
ACAAGGTATTGAAATAGTATTTTGCTGCGTATGGACTCCCGGAGGTATCGGTTTAGGAGATAGATGATTACGTTTTAAAAGTGGTTTAGTGTTATTAAATGATTAGAGGTTGAGGGTGAGTTGATTAGGGATACTCTTGGAGATGTTTAGCGATTTGAGGCGTTTGATAATCTGGGTGTTGAAAAAAAAGTCCTGAAGCGGGGAGCTCCAGGACTTTACTACTAACCAATTATTAACCTAATTATGAAATTATACTCTTATAACGGGCGATGCTTATTGTTTATTACAGTAGCTAATCCGTTTTAACAAAATTTAACAATTAGGAATTTTAAGGTTAGTCATACTATTTATTATTTCTTCTTCTTGATTTCTCTTTCATAATCAAAGCCAGCTCACGGCCAGTTTGTCCACCTACAGATGTATTCTCTTGAGCTCTTCTGAACAAATACGGCATAACCGCCTTCACAGGGCCATAGGGCATGTATTTCGCTACATTAAAGCCCGCAGCAGCAAGATTAAAGGAAAGGTTATCGGACATTCCCAATAGCTGTGCAAAGAAGATGTGTTCATTCTTTGGCGAAAGGCCCCGATTGATAATTTCTTCAGCTAAGAGTCTAGAGCTATCTTCATTATGTGTCCCAGCCATAAAGCCGATACGGTTAATATTGTTTAAGCAGAATAAGATTGCCGCATCATAATCCGTATCGGATGCTTTCTTTTGCAATTGAATAGGAGAGGCATAGCCCTTTTCAGCAGCACGCTCGCGCTCAATCTCCATATACGCACCGCGTACCAGCTTTGCACCTAAGAAGAAGTTTTGGGTCTGTGCATAGGCAAAATCAGCTTTTAATGAAGCCAACTTGTCACTACGGTACAATTGGTAGGTATTGTAAACAATAGCCGCATCCTTATTGTATTTTTCCATCATCTCGCGCGCAAGATCATCAATTGTATCTTGGATCCAAGAGTGTTCAGCATCCACCAAAACCTTGATATTAGCTTCGTAGCAGGCTTTACAGATGTCGTCGATACGCTTATGAACCTTTGCAAACTCCGCTTGCTCTTCAGTGGTTAAGCTTTTCTTCGCATCAATCTTTGCGAAAAGATCAAAACGGCCCAAGCCAGTAGGCTTGAATACACAGAAAGAAATTAGGCTGTTGGATTTAGCTTCAGTTACTGTACGCAGGATCTCAGCACAAGTCTCATCAAAACTTGCCTCGGACTCTTCACCTTCTACCGAATAGTCAAGAATAGTTGTTACATTGCCAGAACCAAGTTCTTTGATTGCGCGCGCACAGCCTTCGATAGATTCACCTCCGCAAAATTGCTTGTAGATGGTGTTTCTGATGACGCCTTGAATAGGCAAGCCGATTTTTAGGGCAAAATTGGTTAAAGGTGTGCCAATTTTGATTAAAGAATTGTTGGCTACCATCTTGAATAACCAGTACGCTTTTTCTAAATCGTTATCACTCTTATTACGAAACGCGACTTCTGTATTATTGAAATCTAGTTTCATTTGGCTATTTTGAATCATATAATACCGTAAAAAAAATTTTATACTCAAAAGTAAGTAATTATTTTGATTAGCCTTATATTTACAAAACCTCGAAGAGAGGAATAAAATTATGCAAACATTTACATTAAAGGGAGAGTATATCCAATTAATCCAACTTTTGAAAGTCTTAAATTGGGTAGAGCACGGCGGTATGGCACAGGCAGTGGTGGAAGATGGCTTGGTGTTGTACAACGGAGCTGTTGATTTACGCAAGCGATTAAAGGTAAAACAAGGCGATGTCATTTCATATGATGGGCAAGAAGTAAAAATAATATAGTAAGACAGAAATGATAAAAGATATTGAAAGTATAGGGTATACCGTCTTTTTTGAAAATAGCCTGCAAGCATTGCAGACATTTATAGAAAAGGGGAATTATTCACAGGTCCTTATTTTAGTGGATAGAAACACAAACGATCATTGTTTACCCGTACTCCAAGCAGCCCTTCCAACGCTCGTTGATTACGATGTGATCGAGGTAGATCCAGGTGAGGAAAACAAGAATATTGATTTCTGTATAGGGGTTTGGAATACCATGTTGGACTTTGGGGTAGACCGTAAGGCCTTGCTAATCAACCTGGGCGGTGGTGTAGTAACCGACATGGGAGGTTTCGCAGCTTCAACCTTTAAGCGAGGGATTGATTTTGTGCAGGTTCCAACAACCTTGTTAGCGCAGGTCGATGCCTCAGTAGGTGGCAAGACAGGCATTGATCTGGGAAGCTTAAAAAATATTATCGGCACCTTTACGCAGCCAAAGGCCGTGTTTATGAGTACGGAGTTTTTAAAGACTTTAGATGCCAGACAAATGCGCTCTGGCTTTGCAGAAGTCATAAAGCATGGCTTAATACAAGATAAATTGCTTTTCGAGCAGTGTAAAACTGTTGACTTACAGGGTGACTTAGATGCGCTTGTTTACTGGTCAGTAGCCATTAAAAATGCCGTGATCTGTCAGGATCCTACCGAACAAGGCTTAAGAAAGATCTTAAACTTCGGGCATACCATTGGACATGCTATAGAGGGGTATTCCTTGTCAAATGATGCAAATCCTTTGTTGCATGGAGAAGCCATCGCTATTGGTATGATCTGTGAGGCTTATCTTTCGCATAAGTTAAACGGACTATCGGAAGAGGACCTTAACGCGATCGTTGAATTATTTGCCGCACGCTATGAAGGTTATGTTATCAACTCGGACAGTCATGGCGCATTGCTTGAATTAATGCGTAATGATAAGAAGAATGAAGCCAATAAGCTTGGCTTTGCCTTGTTATCTGCTATTGGGGCTTGTGATTTTGACAAGTACGTAGAAGAAGATTTAATTTTAGAGAGTTTGAATTTTTATCAAAATTTAGGCTAAAATGCATAGACGGATCCTGCTGCTGCTTATTGTATCATTATGTAGCCTTACATTGCTCTTTGCGCAGCAGCAGGTGCTCGTCTTTACCAAGACAGCAGCCTTTCGTCATCAAAGCATTCCAAAAGGGGTAGCAACCCTTAAAATGCTTCTTGCCCAAGAATCCATAGGGATGCAGCATAGTGAAGATGCAAGTCTATTTACGGATCAAGGCTTAGCGCAATTCGGAGCAATAATCTTTTTAAATACTTCCGGAGATATTCTAGATGCAGATCAAAAGACCGCCTTGCAGCGCTTTATCCGATCTGGAAAGGGCTATGTAGGCATTCATGCAGCCTCAGATACAGAATTTGAATGGCCTTGGTATGGACAGCTTGTAGGCGGCTACTTTGTTCGTCACCCAGCTGTGCAAGAAGCCAAGTTGGAAATTCGCGATACAAAGCATCCAGCCACAGCAGAACTCCCTAAGATTTGGATACATCGAGATGAGTGGTATGACTTTCGGGATATAAAGCCTGGCATGCATATCCTGATGAATCTAGATGAGGAAAGTTATCAAGGAGGGAAAATGGGCAAATTTCACCCAATAGCTTGGTACCAGGAATTTGAAGGCGGACGGTCATTCTATACCGGCTTAGGCCATACTGAAGAGGCATATGATTCCGTTAATTTTCGTAAACATATTATGGGTGGTATACGTTATGCTTTGGGCCTCCTGCAATAGTTGATCAACTCAAGGGTATTAAGGTTTGTATACAATGGTCTTAAGCGATACGCTCCGCTTGGATAACAATTAAGGTATCATCTGCTTGGGTACAGAAAAACAAGTAATTAGCTCCACCATCTTTCAATTTATACTTCTTTCGAATTTCATCCACCTTCAGCGGGAAATTCTTCGAAATAATATTGGCCTTAGCAATCTTATTATGCTTTTTGAAATAAGACAGGGCTTGTACTGCTGTAATCTTAAATACTTTTCCGATAAATGATTCTACAAGCTTTACCGAAGTATAGAGATGGGTATGCTGCTGTATTTTATGCAGGTCAAAGCGCGTTGCAATGGATTTAAAGGCGCCTGCCTTGCTAAGGGCGACATCCGGCTCATAGAGATAATCCAGCGGTTCAGAATAGTTAGGAGTGGCTATACGCTCTGCCTCCATGCTAAAGCTAAATACCTTCGCGCTTGCTTCTTTATGTAGTTGTACAGCATGTATTTTAGGCTCACCAGAAAAGCCCCGCTCTTGAATAAAAAGCAGTTCCTTGCAATCATGCTGCATACTAATTACATATACATCCCGTACATGCTTTAGGGATTTCAATGCAAGTGAAATATCCAATAAAGGAGCTAGTTTGCTAATGATTACAGGAGCTTTACGCAATAATAGGTCTTGCTCAGCGACCAGATTGGGCTCGCAGTCTTCTAGCCGAAAAACCTTTTGTGCCTTTACTCTTCGAGAAGGATCGATAAAGCAGTAATCATAGTCTTTCTGGCTTGCCGCTAGGTAGGCAATGCCATCTCCGGAGTGGAAGTCAACATTTTTGACCCCAAGACTTTCGAAGTTATGCTGCACGATTTCGGATAGGCTGGAATTTAACTCGCAGTGTGTCACCTGCTTGCTGACTGTAGCGAAGTAATAGCTGTCAATCCCAAATCCACCCGTAAGATCAATCAATGACTTATTAGGCTTAATTAAGCTGGCCTTAAATAGCCCCGTTTCCGTTGAAGAGCTTTGCTCTAGATTGAGCTTGTCAGGGTAGTAGAGGGCCGCATGGGCCACAAGTGCGGGGATTTTCTTGGAAGCTCGCTGATAGCCGTCTAGCTGTCGGGCAAGCTCCGAAGGACTCACCTTATCAAAAGGGCTAACCGCCAAGGCTAGGGCTGCTGGATCAGTGGCCCGCTTAGCCTGAAGATAGGCCAATACCTCTTTTGATAATATCGCAAGATTCATCTAGATGTTTTTAACAAGCAGTTGACAGGTATAGCTATCCTTTAGCTCCCGAATAATCTTCTTATTCACCAATACCCGATCTATAGTCTCTTGGTTGAAATAACGAATAGTAATAAGTTCTAGCTCCTTCTCTACATTTACCTTGTAACGCAATTTAACTTCTTCCAATAGGCTATCTATATTCTTGCCGGTGTCGTCAATACTTACCGAAAAGCTAATAGCACTGTTGTGCATCATATTTATCTTTATCCGATGTTTATGAAATAAGTTGAAGATATGACTCAAGTTGTCCTCAACAATAAAGGAGAAGTCGCGCGGCTGTATATTAATAAAGACTTGGTTTACCTTAAAGATAAAGGAAGGAATGGCTAAGCCTTGGTTTAAGGTGCGAATATACGTCCCTGCTGCTGAAGGGTTAAGAAAGGAGCGTACATTAAGTGCAATATTTTTATTTTCCAAAGGCTTAATCGTCTTCGGGTGAATGACTGTAGCACCGTAGTAGGTCAGTTCAATTGCATCAGTATAGGAAAGCTCTGGAATAAGTTCAGTACGGTCAAACCATTTAGGGTCTGCATTGAGTACTCCGGGTACATCCTTCCATATGGTAATGCCATCAGCATTCAGACAGGAAGCGAAGATAGCTGCCGAATAGTCAGAGCCTTCTCGACCCAGCGTAGTGGTAAAGTTTTCCGAAGTAGAGCCGATAAAGCCCTGTGTGATCAGGACCTCTTGCTGTAAAAGGGTAGGGATATCCCTTTGAATCTTCTCTTCAGTCTTTTCCCAATCCACCTTAGCCTCCCTATAGGTGTTGTCCGTAAAGATATAATCGCGGGCATCAACCCAGCGGGCTGCAATACCAGTATGGGCGGTATAGGCTGCCAATATCTTAGAGGAAACGATCTCTCCAAGGGAAACGATCTGGTCAAAAAGGTAGTCATAGCCATCCTGTGGTTCCTCTTCAAGGATCCATTCGATCTCTACAAATGAATTTGCAACATCATTATAAATAGCAGCAGAACGATCTTCAAAAAGATCATCCAATAAAGCAAAGTGAATTGCTTTAATCTCCTCCAATAGCGCAATTGCCTCACCTGTCTGCTCTACAAAATGATGCGTAAGCTTTTCTAATTTATCAGTGGTCTTGCCCGTTGCCGAAACCACGACCAGCAGTTGATCCTGTTTATGGCTAGCGATTATTGAAGCTACATTTTTTATGTTTTCCGCATCTTTCACGGATGCGCCACCAAATTTAAATACCTGCATGTACTATAGGATATATTTTATTTTTTGAACAAGCTCTCAACAAGTTGATTACCCGTTTCTGTCAATAAGCCTTTTAATTCTTTATAGGGCACAACGATGGTTGTAGCGCCTTCAGAATACGCTTTTATTTCGTATACATTATAATGAAAGAGTAAGCCGTCTTTGGTGAAACCAAAGTTTTCAGCGAGCGCAAAGTTATCATTCGCAAAGAAATAACCAGCCCCAAAGGAGTCACTTTCCTTAAGTTTCTCATGCTTGCGGAAGTAACGCTCGGTAACCTTTTTTAGGCCCGTAGTGTCCACGATAAGGTCGCTTAGCGCTAACTGTCTGCTGTTTAGCAGGTCATAGTTAAACCATAACTCAGCCTCCATGCCATGAGCCCCACCCGTATACTCACTAAGGGAATTGGCAAGCGTCAGAAAACGCCCTGTGTTTAGCACAACGCGGGTATCTTGCTTCTGAAACCAACAGTGTATGCCTTTCGTACCTGCTTGAATTTCATCTTCGGCATATTCATTAAAGCCAGTGATAAAGCTCTCAGCCACCTGACTAATGCTATCCTCTCCATTGAGCAATAAAGCATTTTTCACAAGCTTGTTCAGTTCTGGACTGAAGATAGGGTAGCTAGCTGTAAATGTAGTACTGTCGAGCTGCTCGTCACTCCCAGAGAAATAAGGGCTAAACTCCTTGAAATGTGCAATTTTATAAACGATAGTATCCTTACCTAAGGCTGCTAAGCCATTAGATTGTGGTTCGGCTACCGCACGATTAACCTTGCCATCTGGCCCGCAGGAACAGAAGCTCGCGCTAGCCAACAGAAGAATACAACCAAGTGTGTTAATTTTCATCCTCATTAAAGCTTAATGTTACATTTACCCAACCATTATCAAATGTAGCATTATACTTCTTGTAAAAGTTTATTGCAGGCTCGTTCCAATCTAATACCTGCCACATCATCCCATTATACTTCTTCTCCTTTGCATAGGCAATTGTTGCATCCAGCAATAGCTTGCCTGTACCTGTTCCCCGTTCAGATGCCGTCACAATAAGGTCTTCCAAGTAAAGACGTTGTCCCTTCCAAGTTGAATAACGAATGTAATAAAGCGAAATGCCAATTACAAGCTCGTTTTTCTCCGCGACAAAGGCGCCCCAAACCGGTTGCGGACCAAAACCACTTGCCACGAACTCCTCCATCGATACAGTTACCGCTTCAGGTTCCCGTTCATAGATTGCTAGCTCTTGGATCAAGTCCATCATCGCCTGGCAATCTGACTCTTTAGCTTTCCTTATTGTTATCATCTTTCAGTTTATAATGTTTAACTACGCGCTTTCCAAATACAGTACTTCCAAGGCGAACCATATTACTACCTTGCTCAATAGCAAGGTGATAATCCGAGGACATGCCCATAGACAGGGTGTCAAAGGAGTCCTCTTTGCGGTAGTAACTAGCCTTAATTCCATCAAAGAGCATCTTGAGTTCGTAAAATTCCTCTTTGATCACTCTAGGGTTTTCGGTATTCGTGGCAATGCCCATCAAACCTCGAATACGTACGTTTTCTAGACTCAGAATTTCCTCATCTCTTAGTAACTCCACAAGTTCAGCATGGTCTAGGCCAAATTTACTGTCCTCATCCGCTATATATACCTGCAACAAGCAGTCGATCACACGCTTATGCTTAAGCGCATGCTTATTAATTTCTTTTAAGACCTTAATCGAATCAACCGAATGGATCATCTGCACAAAAGGAGCAATGTATTTGATTTTATTGGTCTGTAAATGACCGATCAGATGCCATTCAATATCCTTCGGGAGTGCTTCATATTTTTCAACCAATTCTTGCACCATATTTTCCCCAAAAACACGCTGCCCAGCCGTGTAGGCTTCCATAATTTCAGCATTGGATTTGGTTTTGGATACAGCAACTAAGCGAACCCCAATAGGTCCTAAATCAGCTTGTAAAGATTCAATGTTTGTCGTGATACTCATTTCCGTATAAAATCAAAGTTCAAAGACTTAAAAAGCGGTTATTCAGTTGCCTTTTTGTAAATTTGTACAAACTTACAAAATGCAACGCTTATTACTCATTATATTCGCATCGTTTTTTTTCTGTATTTCTTGTAGAAAATCTACAGCAGAGGGCATTTTACCCACAGATAAGCTGGTAGATTTACTTGTTGAGGTGCATTTGGTAGATGGCTACCTCAATGGTCTACAGATTGACAGTTCCCGCAGGGTAATCGACGATCTCTATGGGAAAGTGTTTGCAAAAAACGGCATAGATTCAGTGGTTTTTAAGCAGAATATGGACTACTACTTAGGCAATCCTACTATGGCCAAAGAGATCTATGCCCAAGTTAGCAAAAGATTGACGGATATGGAGCGATCTTATATTGTGGAAGATTCCATTCAGAATGCTATTGTAACGGATAGTTTAATGCGGGCGCAGCATTATACCAGGCTTAAGGATGAGGCCCATAAGCTGATATTAGATGTACCTAAGGGCGTGCTGCCATTAGATTATAAGAATGCCGCAGATGATTTTATAAAGCGTACAGGCTTAAGTCTGAATATATACGGACAGAATATTCCTTTACAGGAAATTGTGGTCAAGCCTAGTTCTGAGGAGCCTCAGCAAGAACCAGAAGGGACCGATAGCTTAAGCAAGGAAGTAGAAGCGGTCCCCTTGGACACAGTTCCTGCAAGAAAGAATCGTCCATTACGTCCCAGCCAAGCTGTAGGACGCTAAAAGATTTTAGAACATATGATTTTCCCAGAGAATGCCAGCGATAAGTTAGGCTTTATAGAGATTAAAGAGCTTATCGCCTTAAAATGTTTAAGTGAACCTGGAAAGGAGATGGTTGCAAAGATACAACCACAGGTAAAGCTTGATCAAATAGATAAATTTTTACGTCAAACCCAAGAATTCAAAAATTTATTGATGCACGATGCTCCACTGCCGGTGGACCATTTGTATCCCTTGAAGCCCTTGGCAGACAAGACCCGCGTAGAAGGCGTATTCTTAGCTGAAGAAGAGTTCCATCGGGTGTTACTATCCTTAAGGACAGTCTTTGCGGTTATTCGTTATTTTAATGAGCGTCAAGGACAGTATGCCTTTTTGGAGATGCTATTCGAGCATTTGCCCATTGAGACAAAGATCGTCCGAAGCATAGAGCAGGTGATTGATGATCGCGGGCATATGAAAGATAATGCTTCCCGCTTGCTATTGGACCTCTCACAGCAGATTCTCAAAAGCGAGCAAGAGGCTAGAAAGCGGATAGACCAAGTCTTTAAGCAAGCCCAAAATAGCGGTTGGACAGCCGATGGAAACCTGACCATTCGGGATGGGCGTCTTTGTATTCCCATCTTGGCTGAAAACAAACGCAAGGTTAAAGGCTTAATACATGATGAATCAGCAACCGGACAAACAGCTTACATAGAGCCAGAAGAGGTGTTTCAGCTGAACAATAAGGTGCGCGATTTAACTTTTGAAAAGCGCAGAGAGATTATTCGTATCCTAACCGCATTGACGGATGAGTTACGACCACATATTCCTTTGTTATTGTCCTATCATGGACTCATGACTAAGTTGGATTTTGTGCGTGCCAAGGCCTTGTTTGCGATCGATATTGAGGCGGATATGCCAGAGCTCTCCAAGGAGGCAGAGATTAACCTGGTGAATGCAAGACATCCACTTCTGCACTTGGCCTCCAAAAAGGAGCATCATGCGACCGTGGTACCACTCAATATTAAGATCGATTATGAAGATCGGGTAATCTTGGTATCAGGACCAAATGCGGGAGGAAAATCCGTATGTATGAAAACCGTTGGGCTCTTACAGATTATGATGCAAGCGGGGCTATTGATACCAGCCGAGGCCAACTCCAAGATGGGGGTTTTTAAACAGATCTTTGCTGATATTGGAGATGATCAATCTATAGAGAGCGACTTGAGTACCTATAGTGCGCATCTGTCCAAGATGAAGCACTTTACTAACTTTGCCGATGCCCGTACCTTGGTGCTGATCGATGAATTTGGTACCGGAACGGACCCCTTGTTTGGAGGGCCGATTGCGGAGGCTGTTTTAGAAGCATTGCATAAGAAAAACATACGCGGGGTAATAACCACTCACTATTCCAATTTAAAGGTATACGCGAGCAATACCAAAGGCTTGGAGAATGCCTCCATGCTATTTGATAATGTGGCGATGCGTCCCTTATATATCTTGCAAGTCGGCAAGCCAGGAAGTTCTTATGCATTTGAGATTGCACAGAAGATTGGTTTAAGCCCCGAGATCCTACAGGCTGCTAAACAGAAAATCGGCAAGCAGCAGGAGAAGGTAGATACTTTGTTGGTTGATCTAGAGCGTGACAAGCGCGTAGTGCATGATACCAAGGTCGCTATTAGCAAGCGGGAGCGGGAGCTAGTCAGCCTACAGGCTGAGGTCAGTGAGTTGCAGTCGCATCTGGAGGAAAATAAAAAGCAGATTATTAAAGATGCCAAGGCAGAAGCAAAGCAGATCTTAAAGGATGCCAATAAGCTGGTGGAAAATACCATTTCGGAGATTAAGTCCGTACAAGCTGACAAGGATAAGACTAAGGATATCCGTAAAGGGCTACACCAAGCTATTGACAAGCATACGGAGAAGAAGCCGACGCTAAGCCCAAGTAAGCTAACAAGTAAGCCCGATGAGGAGATTGCTGTAGGCGACTGGGTAAAAATATTAGATACGGGAACAGAGGGGCAGGTTATGGAGGTTCCGAAGGGAAATAACTTGATTTTGGCGCTTGGAGATCTCCGTACAGTAGTCAAAAAGAATAAAGTAGAGAAGCTTGCAGGCAAGGAGAAGGCAAAGGTAATCCGACGTAGCAATTCCTATGCGACGGAGTCTGCTGCGGACTTTCAGCCCGAAGTGGATGTACGGGGCATGCGTACCGAGAATGCATTGCGAGAGATTGAACTGGTATTAGATCGGGCAGTGATGATTGGCTATCCAAGTTTAAAGATCGTACATGGTAAAGGAGACGGAATTTTACGTAAATTTATTCGGGAGCTGTTACGCAAGTATGCACATATTTCACACTTTGAAGATGAGCATGCGGATCGCGGTGGGGATGGAATAACATATGCATATATACAATAATTATTTTTGCTTTTATGGATGGTTTTGAACTTGATTTCGAAAATCAAATTTTACCCATACTGGTATCCATTCTTTGTGGTGCAGTAGTAGGCTTTGAGCGGGAATTTAAAAATAAGTCAGCAGGATTTAGAACCTTAATTCTAATCTGCTTTGGCTCCACAATATTTACCTTGCTGTCCAAGATGGGGCATCTCTCAGACGATCGTATTGCTGCCAATATTGTGACGGGTATCGGCTTTTTAGGAGCCGGAGTTATCTTTCATGGTAAGTTCTCGGTACAGGGGCTGACGACTGCCGCCGTAATTTGTACCATGGCAGCAATTGGGATGATGATTGGCTTTGGCAACTATAGCTTAGCAATCTTTTTAACCATCTGTATGGTGATTGTACT
>JASLCA010000366.1 GCA_030146225.1 Sphingobacterium sp.
AGTTGCCTACTTGGCATAGAGCGCCTAGGAATGCGGACTCACTATTAAAGCTAAAAATAATTAGAAATATAAAATCATGAAAAATTCAATCAGCACGATCGCCAGCCTTATCTTAATGATCCTGTTCTCCTTTCAATCCATTGCTAAGCCTCAGGTTGATCCCTTAAAAAGCTTCACTCCCACTCAGATCGTAAAGACCTACTTAGAAACAACCATTCAAGGGGATACTCAGCTATTCAAATACCTGTTTACAGAGGACTTCCAGTATCAAAACAATAACAGCGAAAAGGTATTCAATAAAAAAGAGTATGCGGACTTTACAAAAGCCAACAAGGGGCTCAAGTACGACTGTGAAACTAGCTATGAAATTATTGAGCAATATGGCAACAGCTGTCTGAGTAAAGTAACCATGAAGTTTGAGAAATTCACACGCGTAGACTACGTTACCTTAAGCCTACATAAAGCGGCATGGAAAGTAAATAAAATTGTAACCACCTATCCCTAACCATATAATAGTTATGCCTAGCGCCTGTGTCTTCCAGAAGGACACAGGCTTTTTTATGAAATATCCTAAAAAGCGTTAAATACACTTCGGAGCTACTTATCAAAGCAAAAAAAAGAATAATTTAGTAGCTTATAGAACTATTGTTAACAGCCCAATAAAGATAAATACGGATGAGTCGATTGCTAAAAACATGCCTATTTCTTTGCCTGCTCTATTGGCAACAGGCGTCTGCGCAGCAGGTATTTATTGATCAGTCAAGTAATATACCTATACCCTCCGTAAATATCTACAACAGCAAAGGAAATCTAATTGGCTTTTCCAACAAAGATGGCCTTCTAGAGCTTATTCCGGAACTAAAAAATAAGCTCAGCTATCCCTTAGAAATTTATGCGCAACATATCGCCTATAGCAGCAAATCCTTTCAAGTAAGCAGTAGTAATACCGAGCAACAGCTCTATTTAGCGGCACGCGCAAACCTCTTGGAAGAAATCCTAGTCAGCAAGCCCAGTTCAGCCTATGTATGCCTACGGGGATATTTCCGGTCCTTAGAAACCTTTAACCTGCAACACAAGTATTTTGCAGAGGGTATCATAGCATACTACATCCCCCTTCAAAAAAAAGGAAAGGTTAAATATAGACTGTTGGACTATCGCATCTACCGGGACTCAACAGTAGTAGACGATTACAATGAAAAAATGAGCGCTTTTATAATGGCACCACATATCCCACAGCTAACATATGGCAAGCTAAAAGACAGGCTGTTAAAGTATGAAATCCTAGAAAAGGACAAGCAAAATTTCCAAATCCTGAAAAAAAATGCAGTGGTATGTAGTATCCAAAACAATGCCACTGCTGGCAGCCTGAGCTTTTACTTGGATGGCGTTCTCCCGGATAGCGTAGCGTTTAAAAAGCTATTTAGACTAGAGGCTAAGGTACGACATGAAGTATTTCTAGAAAACTACAGCAATACATCCCTCGCCAATGCTTCAGCAAAAGACTTAAGCACGGTCTATCAACTCATCACAGGTAGCATAAAGCGCAAGGCCGAGCATGGCCATATCCCCTATGAAGTAATCAATGAATTATACATTTTAGATCGAAAGTTTTTAGCAGAACCAGCCTATAAGCAAATCGAATCCAGCCTGCAGAAAAGCATTTATTACGTTCCGAAAAAAAGTCAGTACAGCCATGCATTTTGGGAGGCCATAGATCCAGCTATAATCGGTAGCCTAAATAGCGGAGTCGCAAAACAATTGGGGCAAAACTTAAAGCTAGTCGAATAAGCGCTAAGAACAGCTGCCTCCCTTTTGCTCAATTGCAAAAAGAAGGCAGCAGGCTAAAGCCCTTAACGCTTTGGTTCAAATATCATAAGGGTGGCTTCGGTTTTTGCAACAGGCATCATCTCTACCCCTTTAGGAATCACTAGAAACTCATTCTTGTTTAGACTCACAATAGGCTGATGCTTAAATTGAATGTCCAGCGCACCATCAATTACAAAGAATAATTTATCCTCATGCTCATGTATATGCCATTCAAACTCGCCTTTTAGCTTAATAATATTTACTGCATGATCATTAAATAAACCAATGGTCTTAAGTTTCCAAAAATCAGGCATTAAGGTTGATTCTGTTGTGATATTTACTTTTTCTAGCATAGCATTATTATTTATTTCTGGCTCCTATTAGCTAGGACAGAAGGTGATTAATTCCTTGAGGCGGCTAAAAACCACCTCCAATTATTACAATTAGCCCGCATCCTAAAAGTTTAGAAGCGCGAACTACATTGGCAACTTGGGCTGATCCAAACGATTGGGAGCTGAGGAAAGAGATTCTAGAAAGGAGACAATCGCCCCTAACTCCTCTCGACTCAAATCCAGCTTATGCAAAAGCGGCGATGAATCTTTAAAAAAAGGATCTTTACTTTCCCTTTCCTCACGTGGCCTTATGGTAGGCATGCCTTGATTGTACATGCTTAACAAGCCAATCATATTTTCAAAAAAACCATTGTGCGTCCACGGCCCTGTACGCATGACATTGCGCAATCCAGGAGTTTTAAACTTGCCCACATCTTCCATATCCTGCGTCTGCATATACAAGCCCAAATCTTCATAGCCCTCAAACTTGTAATAAGCAAAGCCAAGATTATGCAGCTTCCCATCTGTCAAAAAAGGACCATGATGACAATTCATACAGCGGCCCTTAGTCCTAAAAAGATGCAAGCCTTCTAGCTGTTTGTCGGAAAGGGCTTTACTATCTCCCTGCAAGAACATATCAAAGCTTGTGAGCCTACTGCTAATCGTACGCTGATAGTAGGCCAAGGCATCCGTAATCTGGCTCAAAGCAATTCGATCGGTCCCATACACCTGCTTAAACAAGGGCAGATAGCCCGCAATCCCGTTGAGCTTCTGCACAAGCTGCGCAGTATCCTGATTCATCTCCAAGGGATTCCGAATGGACTCAATTGCCTGCGCTTCCAGGGATTTAGCACGCCCGTCCCAAAAGAAGAGCTCGAGCGCCCATACATTTTCAATCGTAGGGGTATTCCGCTTTGTATTCTGATGATTATGGCCCAAGGAAACCCGCCTACCATCCACCCAATTTAAGTCAGAGCCATGACAACTGCCACAAGAAATCTGGTTAGACCCCGATAAACGAGGGTCATGAAAAAGAAGCTTCCCCAAATCCGCCTTTGGCTTCAGCTCCGGCCCCAGAAAAGGAGAGCGCGGCAAAGGAGCAAACTCTACAAAATCCACAGCGCTATCAAGCGTGGGCAAAGGCCAGTTTTCAATAGGCTGACTATAGATAGCTCGTAAATCCTCCAACCAAGATTTCGGCGATTTGGCATAATTAAATGCACTTAATGTAAAAACAAAAACAAGGCTCAGAAGCAAACTTGCTAAAGCATATTTCCTAAACATACTGGACTAATAAAACAAGAATTCGCGACCAAAAAACAACATGTCCGAAATGAATAAAAACAAACAATTCAATTCATTTATGACAAATCAATGACGCATATTTTTCTTTAACAGATTTTAACAATCGATTGAATATCTATATTTGCGCCACTATTTAGAATTAGTTTTAATAAAGATAACGACGCAAAGATAATTAAACATCTCAATTTTCAAGACCCAAACTGTTAATTATATGGAAATAAAAGACGACTAAAGTACGCTACAGCTAAGTAAGACTTAGCAATTCACTAAAAATTAAATTATTAACCCATAACGTAAGAAATCGTCAAAACGATTTTAATTATCAATAATGAATGAACACCGCATAAATAGAACGCTACGCACCCCGCTAAGCGGCATCTATAAACAATTGATTCTGCTCAGTTTATTAGTACTAGGAGGCATCACACAAGCCCAGCAACTAGACCCTATACGGGGAGAGGTCGTTGACAAAATCAACAAACTTCCCATGGCTGGAGTCTCAGTTGTATACGAAGGCACAGATCGCAAAGTATTAACGGATGCAAAAGGCTATTTTAGCCTTCCTCGCATAAAAGAAAAAGACGTCCTAATCTTCTCTTATGTAGGCATGGAAACCAAAAAAGTTACCGTCCAGCAAGCAGAATTTTTAAAGATACAGTTGGTCGAGAAGACAGAAAGCTTAGCCGATGTTTTAGTAACTGGTTACAGCCGCATTGCGCATAAAAACTTCACCGGTAATAGCGTGCGCATCAGTGGGGCTGAATTATTAAAAGTTAACCCTAGAAGTCTATTGCAATCGATCCAAACTTTTGATCCTTCTTTCAGAATTACAGAGAATATCACACAAGGATCCAACCCCAACCAGCTCCCCAGCATGACGATCCGTGGACAATCCGGCATGGGCATAACCGAACTCGATAAGTCTAGCTTAGATCGCCAGCATCTTGAAGGCAATGCTGTATTGCCCGTATTTATTGTGGATGGCTTTGAAGTCCCCCTGGAGGAAATCTACGACTTGGATATGACCCGAATACATAGTGTCAATATCCTAAAAGATGCAGCCGCCACGGCCATGTATGGTTCCAGAGCCGCCAACGGTCTAGTAGTTATAGAAACTCGCTCGCCAGAGGCTGGAAAGATCCGCGTTCAATACCAAGGCAATCTATCCATTACTGCTCCTGACCTCTCCTCCTATAACTTGATGAATGCCCGCGAGAAAGTAGAAGCAGAACGTTTAGCAGGCTTGTTTGACATTCAAGATTCAGAGGACTTAAGCAATGAGTATTACAAGCGCATGAACAATGTGATTGCAGGAGTGGATACCTATTGGCTCTCGCAGGGCCTAGGCACAGGCGTAAACCAGGCCCATTCCCTGTACCTTGATGGCGGCGAAAACGACCTACGCTGGGGCTTGGAGATGCGCTACGATCAAGAAAAGGGGGTGATGCAAAAATCTGGTCGGGATCGATCGGGAGCAGGCTTCTTTGTGGATTATCGCGTCGGGAAAATTCAAATTAGAAATAAAATCAACTTTGACCATACCGCCGCTTCAAACTTAGCACTTAACAAGTTTAGTGATTACGCACATAACCTGCCCTATCAACGGCTATACGATGATCAAGGGGATTATATGCGGCTCTTAGAAAGGTTTGAATCCATCTCCTTATTGCGCAACCCAATCTACGAGATGAATATGTTAAACAACTTTGACAAAAACAGCTACAATCAATTTACCAACAACCTAAATATAAACTGGGACATTCTACCTGGTCTGAAATTAAGAGGAAATCTATCTGCCTCAAAGAAGACTGATAATGGAAGGTACTTTATTGATCCCAACTCAGCAAGCTACAGTGTTAACAATGGTTCGATTGAGACCAATGCAAATGCACACTTACGTGGAGATTTAAGAGTTTCTAGCCTGGATCAAACCATTCTAGACGGGAATTTAATGTTGATGTACAACCGCAACATAAACAAACATAATCTAAACCTTACCCTTGCTGCCAATGCCCGTGAAGCGAAACAAAACTTATCTATAGCAAAATATCGAGGCTTCCCTGCGGGCAACTTAAATTCGCCAAATTATGCGGCAGAAATAGTCGGCAACAAGCCTACCTATACAGATCGTACCACACGTCTTATGGGTACCGTATTTTCTGCAAACTATGCCTACAACAACATCTATCTAGCCGATATTCAAGGCAGAATTGATGGCTCATCTGAATTTGGAAGCGATAGACGGATCTCTGGCTTTTGGGCAACAGGCTTAGGCATTAACCTACACAACTATGACTTCTTAGCTGAAAACGACATTATTTCTTTTATAAAGGTGAGAGGCTCCTATGGTCTTACAGGAAAGACCAACTTCCCTACCAACTCGGCTCGGGACATGTATACCTTAGAAACCAGCAACTGGTACCCTACGGGCTATGGGGTATTCCTAAATCAGATGGGAAATACAGGCTTAAAATGGGAAAGAAAATACAGCCTTGACTTCGGAACAGAGATTGGCTTATTCCAAGATAAAATATCCCTCCGCGGCGCCTACTACAATGAAGAAACCAAGGATCTAATTACGAATTATACCATTCCATCCTCTACAGGCTTCAGCACATACCGTCAGAATATGGGCTCCGTAGTCAACAAGGGCATTGAACTGTTTTTACGTATAGAAGCCGTAAAGACTAAGAATTGGTTGTTTAATATCTATGGAAACTTTGCTAAAAACCAAAATCGTATTAAGGAGCTTTCCGAATCCATGAAAGCCTATAACAACAGTGTAGATGAGCAATTTGCAGGCTTTGACCCGAGCAAGACCTATGACAAAAGTCAGTACGCTCGCCCCTATACCAAATACCATGAAGGCGCTTCCCTAAGCGCAATATACGGCATGCGCTCCTTAGGCATTAGCCCTTCCAATGGCAAGGAATTATTCCTAACAGCCAATGGGGAGCTAACTTCTGATTGGTCTCCATCCAACTGGACAGTAATCGGGGATACCGAAGCCAAGGGAAGAGGATCATTTGGCTTTAACTTAAGTTACAAAAAAGTGAGTCTTTTCAGTTCCTTTCTCTATGAATTTGGCGGATACCGCTACAACCAAACCCTAGTTGATCAAGTAGAAAACGCAAACATTCGCTCCAAAAACGTAGATCGAAGGGTATTAACCGATAGATGGCAACAGCCTGGAGACCTAGTCACCTTAAAGGATATTAAGGATAGAAACCTAACCACTGGAGCAAGCTCCCGCTTTGTACAAAAGTACAATATGCTGCAACTGAATGCCCTAAACCTAAGCTATCAGTTTGATCAAAAGCTTGCAAAAAAATGGATTGGTGCATCCCAGATGAGATTGACTGCAAGCACGAACAATCTCTTTACGACCTCTTCCGTCAAGCAAGAACGCGGCTTGGATTATCCCTATGCACGCAGCTTTAACTTCTTGCTTAACGTATCCTTTTAATCCAATTAATGTTAGATCAACATATCTGTAATGAAAAACAATAAGATAAAAAATATAAAGTTCAGCCACATTCTAACCTTAGTCTGCCTGCTTTGCAGCAGTGCGAGCCTAAGCTCATGCAATAAATGGCTGGATATCAAGCCCGAGGATTCCGTACCCGCAGAGGATCTCTTCGCCCGTGGTGATGGCTTCCGAAATGCCTTAAATGGGCTATACCTTAATTTAGCCAATGATGAACTCTATGGCAAAGAATTGACCTGGGGCTTTGTAAGTGCCATATCGCAGCAATACCATATTCAATCCAGTGCAGCTCCCTATTATGATGCAGCACTCCTCGAATACCAAACCGCAAGCCCCAAAAAGACCATCAATAACATTTGGGAAAAAGGATATCAGGTAATCGCCAACAGCAATAAACTCCTAGCAGCAATTGAGCTTGCAGCGCCTGGCATCTTTATCTATGGAGCCGATGAGCGTGACCTAATCCAAGGCGAAGCCTTAGCAATACGCGCCATGGTACACCTCGACTTATTCCGACTCTTTGCCCCAGCAGTACGTACAGCGGCTGCCGAGAAAGCCATTCCTTATCGCAAAACCTATTCGCCACTATCCGAGGCGCCAATTTCAGGAAGTGATTTTATGGCCGAGGTCATAGCGGACCTCCTAAAGGCAAGAGAGCTGGTCCGTAAGAATGACTTAGAAGCGCATATTGATGGCATGATGGCAACAGGTGCAGCAATGCCAACGCCCTTTATGAATGCCCGAGTACGCTTTGGAAACCTCAATAGAATTGGAGAAGAAGGCATCTTCTTTAGCAACCGAGGTTCACGCATGAATTACTTGGCGATTACAGGCTTATTATCGCGGGCCTACCTGTATATGAATGATTACAGCAATGCTAGCCAGTATGCCAAGGAGCTCTACGATGTATTCTACAAGGAGAAAGCATGGGTAGGCTTTACCCCAAGTAATAACATCAACCCTTCCTACAATCCAGATGGAAACTATGGCGTTAAAAAGTACTTTGACGACATCCTTCTAGGCTTATACAAGAAAAACTTAATTGAAAGCTATCAATTTACCGAGGTTCAACGACCACTAGCCTACCTTGACGATCTATTTGGGAAGGATACGCAAGCCCCCTATACCGACTGGCGCTACAGCTTCTCCGTGCAAAAGACCAATGATGTCAATCCCTTGTATTATACCATAAAATACAATGATATGTCAGCAGCCAACAAGTCCAGCATGCCGGATGAATCAAAGCTTTTGCCAATAATCCGTCTTAGCGAAATATTCCATTGCTTGGCCGAAGCGGCACACCAACAAGGGGACAATGCCAAAGCAATTGACTACTTGACCCAGCTACGTATAGCTAGAGGAGCATTGCGCAGCATTCGGGTAGCAGAACTTAGTCATGCAGAAGTGTTGGAAGAAATCCTTAGCGATTACAAAAAAGAGTTTATCGCTGAAGGCGAACTCTTCTACTTATACAAGCGACTGCAAATTCTTGAGGTAAAGAGTGCAACTGCCGGCAGAAGCATCAACCTCGCTACAAAATTTGTACTGCCGATCCCTGAAAGCGAACTTGTAAACTAAAACATCTAGCGGATAAAAAAATGAAAATTAAACAAATATACAGCATAGCCTTACTGCTACTTAGCAGCATCGCTTGCAAAGAAGAACAACTACAGCCATACCAAGGCGAAAGCTATGTTTTTTTCGCCCCTGGAGCCGACAAGAAAGCCCCCCAGATTGACTTTAGCTTTGCCTATTTCCCAAAAACTAGCGATACAACTATCGCCATACAGATGACCCTCTGGGGAAATCTATTCCCAGCGGATTATACCTATACTATTAAAGGAAATCCAATCGGTAATAACCCCGCACAAGAGCAGGTAGATTATAGCTATAATGCGACGAATAGCTTTCGGAAAAACCGCGCGCTAGACAGTTGCTACATTCGTCTACTAAAAACAACTGATCTCCTTAAGGAGGCAAAGACCTTTGAAGTAGCGCTTGTAGATGCACAGCAATCAACTGGAGGGCTCTACCATAAAGTGCAGTTCCGTATCTCGGATGAAGTCGCTAAACCCGCTTGGTGGACTACGGCTAGTAAATTTAGCTCTCTAGGAGCCTATTCGGATATTAAACTCCGCCAGTTAATTATTTTCAAAGGCAAAAATGTAAACCTAGAAGCAGATAGCTCCTTCGCAATCTCCACCCTAGCCAAAGAATTTAAAGCTTACTTAATCAGCCAATGGAACCAAGGCAATAAGATCTATGCAGAAGATGGTAAAAAACCATTGCACGAAACATTGGGTGTATAAAGCAGCCATAAACCATATCAGAATTAAAAAAATGAAACGAATAAAACAATACTTCCCTCTAATTACCTGCATGCTGCTTTTGCTAAATGCCTGCTACAAGGACAAAGGGAATTACAATTATATGGACAATAATCAGGTGACTTTCCTAAGTAGATTAGTGCCCTACATAATGCCTGCCGACTTTGAGTTTACGATTACGCCGCCAATTTCTTTAAAGTATCCTGCGGAAGACCTCAATGAAATCTTTACAGGCGAATGGAAACTAAATGGCATTATCATCGGTAATGAAGCCATCCTTAAGCATAAGATCGCTACCCCTGGAGACTACAAACTCAGTGTAAAGCTGACGGACAAAAAGACCGGACAGGTCTATAAATCCAAAGAAAACGAGTACAGCATCTCGGTAAAGTATCCTTACTTTCTAGGCTGGATGGTACTTTCCAACAAGGAAGGAGCATCCAAACTGTCTTACATCTACCCTTTATCCGAAAATAGCTATACCCAGACAGATGACGTTTACGAAAAGATGAACAACGGCGCCTCCCTAGGCAGCAATCCCTATAGCCTTTTCGAATATACCAGCTACCTAGAAACACTTAAGGGCGATCCAAAGCTGTTGATAAGTCAAGAGTCGGGGAATGTAACCCTAACTGGCGCAACCCTAAAACGCGAAAAAACTATCCTAGAAGAGTTTATGACAGCTCAATTGGCGAGTGGCCTACGCATTAAAAACCTAGGCTTTAAAGGCTATTTCTATTTAATTCAAGGCGAGGACAATAAGCTCTACAAGAAGATTGTATCAGATCGCAAAGATCTCTACAGCGGAAAGTATGACCTTGAGATTTTTGACAAGCCATCTGAAATCACGCTAATGATGCCC
>JASLCA010000026.1 GCA_030146225.1 Sphingobacterium sp.
AATATATCAGCAATGTTTTGGTTGCAAAGTTGGGTACAAAGCAAATCGTTATAGGCTATGATCACCATTTTGGGAAAGATCGCAAAGGTTCTATTAAAGATTTGAAACATTACTCCAGCATCTATGATTACTCAGTAGCACAAATTGCTGAGCAAGACATAGAGGATGTAGCCGTATCCTCCACTCGGATTCGGGAGTCATTGATTAAAGGTGATATAGAGACCGCTAATAAGTACTTGGGCTATCCATTCGAACTTACAGGCACTGTAATTAAAGGAGATCAGATCGGTCGTGAAATAGGCTTTCCTACAGCCAACTTAAATGTACATGAATCCCATAAGCTCATTCCAGCCTATGGTATATATGCAGTTGAAACTGAGATTTATCCCCATATACCATCCATTGATAGTGGCGATTATATACATCCAGAACCAGAGCGTGTCGCACGAGGAATGGCCTATATAGGCACAAGGCCTACCGTGGATGGCATGAACAGAAAGATTGAAATCAATCTTTTAGACTTTCAGGATGATATCTATACAAAGACAATACGAGTAAAATTCTTAAAGTTTATACGTCATGACCAATGGTTTGAATCTTTGGAAGCCATGCGCGAGCAAATAAGAATAGATGAACAAGATATTCGGGCTTTCTTTGACGGCGAATAAAAGCCTAAGAGAATGTCTATTATTAAAGGGCACAAGCGTTAAGCTTGTGCCCTTTAATAATTATGCAGCAAGCTAAAAACCGCATTTTAAAGAAAATATGTTTTTCAGCCCCCCAGATTTAGAGAAGCTACTTCCCCCCTTTCCTATTAACTCCAGCACTCCAGAATACTCCGTCTTGAGACCCGCTGAGCCCTGCTGTAAGGCAATAGGCTCTCGCAGGCTAGAGCAAGCTCACGCGCCAATCCAAGAGGCCTATACAGGGACGCCAAAGCGGAAGGTTCCCAGCTCTTCACAATCATATTGCTGACTGTTCAAGAGTAATACTACCCGATCCGCAATGGGCTTGTTAGACTCCACACGAAGTATACGATCTTCATCCTGCAGATCAAGAGTCGCAAAAAGTTGAACACCTAACTTCCGCAAAGCTTTTATAACAGATAACTTATCAGCATTGTTATGCACAGTGGTTTTAAATACAGAAACAAACATAATGAAAAGAATAAATTACTACGAGTTCGTAAACCTGTTATAAAAATGCGCAAATCCTAAATAATTAGCAATCAATTTAAGGGTGAAACGGACAAAATCAAAGCTGAAACGTCCATTGAAAATCAATCCATAGCTTCCTTGTTTTCAAGCCAACGCAGAAAAGAACCTGCCTTTTCTTTACTTACAAAAATTCTAGCCTTGTAAGCTATAGAAAGGTCCAATGCCAGCTTCCGAGTAAGTCCATACCGAGCTTGCTTAACCACAAGTCGCGTCAGCAGATGCTGCCGGTTGGCCCTAAAGAAGGCATCCCCCAATAGCTTTTCCAACTCATCGAGCGTCTTCATCACTAGAAAATCCTGGTCTTGAAAAGTCTTTACAAAAACATTTTCCAGCTCAATATAACACAAGGCTATACTTGATAGATTTAAAGGAATAATCCGTCCCTGCTGATGTACCAAGATGCTACTCGGCTTTACCACCTCTTTCTCCATAATACTTTGATAGCTGTCGAAAGTAGAACTATTTAGCTGACTATCCCTGCGAAGACCATTGCGCAGCTTAAAATATTTTTCTAGCGTAGCCTGAATAGCCTGCGAAGATATAGGCTTTAAGACATAGTCAATGCCATTAGTCTTAAAGGCATCCAAGAGGTAATCATCATAAGCTGTACAGAATATAATAGGTACATCCAGCCTAACTTGATCAAATATCTCAAAGCTTAAGCCATCCCCAAGCTGAATATCTGAAAAGATAAGGTCTACTTCGGGCTTGCTGGCCAAAAAGTCCAAAGATTCTTGTACCGAACGCAGCATAGCCAGTACCTCCAGCTGCGGAACAAGCTGCTTTAGGGTATGTGTTAAATCCTCAGCCATTAAAGGCTCATCTTCGATAACTACTATGCGCATCTTAGATTAATTTTATCTTTACCGTAAATTCCGTAGCTGTATCTTCAATAATTACAGCATCCATAAGGTAGTTTCCATAGCGATCTATTAAATTCTTAAGACCGCTACCATTGGACTCCACAACAGTTTTTTTAATATTCTTCTTATTAGAAATCAGCAACCAGCCTTGCTCCTCTCGAATCACAATGCAGAGCGGCTCCTCCCGTGTAAAGGAATTATGCTTCATGGCATTGTCAACCAAGGGCTGTAAGGAGAAGAAAGGCAATTGTCTTGCATACAAATCCTTCGAAAGCTCAATACGATAGTACAAGGCATCTCCAAAACGAATCTTTTGCATGTCCAAATAATTCTCGCATAGCTTAATCTCCGCAGCGACAGAACTCAGCTCCTCAGTTTTACCAGCAACAATACTACTCCTTAAAAAATCAGATAGACGAAGTAAATATTCCTCCGCCAGGACAGCATCCTTTTTAATCAAAGACTTTAGGGTCGCTAAGGCATTAAACAAAAAATGCGGCTGAATCTGTTGTCTTAACATCTTATTGATTGCCTCCTCCTTGGACTTCTCTAGACGCGTATGCTCTAACTTGTTTAGCATCTTAAAGTGATCTGACATCAAAAAATAGAGCCACAGCAAGACAATAAAATTTAGGAAGCAAGCCTGAATGGCGATAACCGAAAAATGCCGCCAAGTACTCGTCTCAGCAATTTCGCGAATCATCGGGTCTCGCAGATCTAAGGCCCCTTCAAATTGATCAAAGCAGAGTATCACAAAAATAGCAATGCTAAAGCTTGAAACCTTTACATAAAAGGGTGATTTGATGGGGTCTAACACCCGAGTCTCAATATGTAGAAACATATTTGCCAAGGCGACAATTAGAATAATAAAGAATATAAAAACAATCTGTAAGCCCTTAGTATAGGTCATTAAGCCTGCTGTATAGGTGGCCAAAGCTATAAACCCAGTGGTGCAAAATGCAAACACTAAACTTCTTTGAACCCAAACATGTACAGGGTAGCTGTGTCGATCACATCTCATCCGCGTATGGTAAAATTTGTGCAACAAGATAAGCAAAATTTATAGTTAGGCTAAGACTGTGAGCAGTAATAGCTTAGAAAAGCTCAACTTTCAAGATGATTGGCGCAGGTAGCAAAGCCAGCACTTGTTGTTTATACTATACAAAAAGGATAAAAAACTATACAGTTTAGTTTAAAAACAAGTAAAAAATATCAACACAGTTAAATAAATATCTAATAATTCACATTTAATTCCTAATTATAATTTTAATGGCACAAATATTGCAGTACAGTTAATTCATAATTTAGGTTAATAATTGGTTGAATCCTTTGCTATCGCCCGGTAGCGAAGGATTCTGTTTTTAAGGCCAGATCCTTACCTGCGGGCTAGGCTTTATTCTTTAAGCTAGGCAGGCCACTAAAAAAAAAGAACTAGCTTTGTAGGTGGAGCGCAAGCTTGCTTATGAATTGATAGTCCTATGATAAAATCATTTTTTAAAAGCTTTAATATATTTGAAGAACAGGAAATTGACAAGATTGTTCCCTTTTTTGTAAGCAGAAAATTAACTAAGCATGCTTACTTTGCAGAAGAAGGAACCCCATGTACAGAGGTAGCCTTGGTCAAATCCGGTATCCTACGATCCTATTACACTATACAGCATGCGGAAGAGATCACCTACTGCTTCCGATTTCCAAATGACTTAATGGCTTCCTACTCCTCCTTTATCACAGGAAATCCTAGCCTAGAAAGCATACAGGCAATAGGTGCCGTAGAATTATTCGTAATAAAAAAGAATAAAATAGAAGAGCTAGCCAAAGACAATTCCGCTTGGCTAAAATTTCTAAAACTAATTGCCGAGCAGCAATACATGGAATTAGAAAGGCGTGTTTTTCAATTGCAAAAAGAAACGGCTTCGGAGCGCTACGCCTACCTGCTTAAAAATCACGCAAACTATATTCAAAATATTCCCTTAAATTATATTGCATCCTACCTAGGCATAAGTCAGCGTCATTTGAGTAGAATCCGTGCAGGCATCCAACTATAAAGAGGTTTCAGCTCATCTAAATAGCATTCTTCCAAGCATCCATCTACAGAGAGCTTTCTGCCCATCCGCCTTTGATAAGATATACTTAGCCTTATTTGACCACAATTCCTGCTGCGCATTATTTTTAGACAAATGTCTGCTAATCCGCCCTTGGCTTGCAGCTATCTTTGTGTTTTAAGCGAGATACTTATGCAGAAGAAAATACTGATTATCAATGGACATCCAAATAAAGAGTCCTTCAATTATGGCATTGCATCAGCCTATGCAGAGGCGGCAATTAGTTCAGGAGCAGCCATTCGACAGATCAATATAGGAGCGCTAGACTTTAACCCAAATCTACAATATGGCTATCAGCAACGTATGCCACTTGAGCCAGACTTAGTAGATGCCTGGGAAGCTATCCAATGGGCTGATCATTTGGTATGGGTACATCCTGTCTGGTGGGGAGGTCTTCCTGCCATTACAAAAGGCTTTATCGACCGACTATTTCTCCCTGGCTTAGCCTTTCAATATAGAGAAAACTCCCCCTTCTGGGACAAGTTGCTAAAGGGAAAGACCGCTCATATAATTACCAGTCTTGATCAACCGGGCTGGTACTACAGGCTTATTTATGGCCGTCCTAGTGTAAATCAGCTCCGCAAATCAACCTTGGAATTCTGCGGCATAAAGCCGGTCAGAGTGACCTATATAGGCATTGTAAAAACTGCGGATAATGCCCTTAGGGCAGGCTGGTTAGAAAAGGTTAGCGCACTAGGCTATAAGCAACGCTAAAGGCCATTATGAGGCCTAAAAAAGCCCATGTAAGAATTCTTACATGGGCTTTTTATATTTTTAAATAGACTTTTACAAGATTGCTTCGCGCACACGAACCAGCTTAGCCATGAGATCTTCCAGTAAATCCAAGTGCAGCATATTTGCCCCATCGGACTTAGCATTAGCTGGATCAGGATGCGTTTCAATAAACAAGCCATCTGCACCAACCACAATTGCCGCCTTGGCAATCGTTTCTATAAGCGCAGGCTTTCCGCCCGTCACGCCGGAAGTCTGGTTGGGCTGTTGTAATGAATGCGTACAATCCATAATTGTAGGTACATTAAAGCTGCGCATCTCAGGAATGCCACGGAAGTCTACAATAAGATCTTGGTACCCAAATGTATTCCCACGATCAGTAAGAAATACCTTATCATTCCCAGATTCCTTCACCTTGTCCACAGCAAATTGCATAGAGCCCGCGGAAAGAAACTGACCTTTTTTAATATTCACCACCTTGCCCGTATTTGCAGCAGCTACCAATAGTTCGGTTTGACGACACAGAAAAGCAGGAATTTGCAGCACATCTACATAAGCCGCAGCCATTGCAGCCTCATGGCTTTCATGAATGTCGGTCACTGTAGGCACTCCAAAAGTCTTCCCAACCTTCTCCAAGATCATTAACGCCTTTTCGTCACCAATCCCTGTAAATGAATCAACTCTGGAACGATTAGCTTTTCTATAAGAGCCCTTAAAGATAAAGGGAATATTGTACTTGTCGGTAATGGTAACAATACGCTCTGCAATACGCATAGCAATTTCTTCACCCTCTATCGCACATGGTCCAGCCATTAAAAAGAACTGCTTTGAGTCTGCATTTTTTATAGCTGGTAAATAACTTGCAATCATATTAAATATAAATAATAATTAATTTCCTAATTCTGACATAAACTTAATTCGCATCAGCTGAATATCCTCAAAAGAGTAATCCGCTTCCCCGAGCTCCTGTAAGGCCACAGCAATAGAGTCCACCTCTGCGCCTTTGAAGTAATCATATACCTCATCCTGTCTGTCCAAGTCAATCATTTCATCTACAAAGTAAGCAATATTCAACTTTGTGCCCGAGTTGACAATAGACTCTACCTCCTTCAGTAAATTCTCATAGCTAATGCCCTTTGAGGAGGCAATATCATCCAAGCCAATCTTACGATCAATATTCTGAATAATAGAAACCTTTAAAGCCGACTTATTCGCCGTGCTTTTGACAATAAGGTCTTGCGGCCTATCAATATCATTTTCCTCCACATAGCTTTTGATCAGCTCTACAAAGGCAGCTCCAAACTTTACCGCCTTGCCCGCGCCTACACCTTGAATCTGCTTTAACTCATCAATGGATATAGGATAGTGCGTACACATCTCATCCAAGGAAGGGTCCTGAAAGATAACAAAGGGCGGAAGTGATTTCTGCTTAGCAATCTTCTTGCGAAGATCTTTTAACATCCCTAATAATGCAGTGTCCAAGGCCCCAGAACTTTGAGAGAGTTCTTCTCCCCCATCATCTTCGGCCTTTTCCATCGGCTTATTCAAAATATATTTTATCCCATAGGGATTGTTAATGTACTTTTTACCATTATCAATAAGCTGCAACAAGCCATAATGATCAATATCCTTCTTGATAAAGTCATCCAATTCTGCCTGACGCAACAAGGAATTCCAATAATTAACACCTAGCTCCTTCCCCTTTCCAAACAAGGGATGTTGATCGTGCTTATAAGAAGAGATAGGTTGATTATTCTGCCCAATCATCACATTAATAATATGATGATCATCAAATTTACCACCCTCCTGTTTAATAAAATTTAAGATCTGTAGTAAAGACTCCTCGGCTTCAAAATAAGTTTTTTGCGCCCTACAGTTATCACACATATTATTACAGCCCATTTCATCAAAACGTTCTCCAAAATAATGTAAAATCTGTTTTCTCCTACAGACCGAAGACTCCGAGTAGTCAATAACTTCCTTCAGGATCTGGGTGCCGATTTCACGTTCTGAAACAGGCTTATCCTTCATAAACTTGGTTAACTTCTCTACATCCTTTTCGGAATAGAAAGCCAAGCAATTTCCTTCCCCACCGTCACGTCCAGCTCTACCTGTTTCTTGGTAATAACCTTCCATAGACTTTGGAATATCATGGTGAATAACATAGCGAACATCTGGTTTGTCGATACCCATTCCAAAAGCAATGGTAGCGACAATAACCTCCACATCCTCCATCAAGAACTTATCCTGTGTATCAGCACGAGTCTTTGCATCCAGCCCAGCGTGGTAAGGCAAAGCCCGAATGCCATTGATATTGAGCACCTCAGCAATCTCCTCCACCTTTTTACGGCTTAAGCAATAGATAATACCCGTTTTCCCAGCATTGGCTTTGATATATTTAACAATCTCCTTAATTACATTCTTCTTTGTACGCACTTCGTAATAAAGATTGGAACGGTTAAAAGAAGATTTAAACAAGACAGCATCATTCATCTGCAAGTTCTTGCGAATATCCGACTGCACCTTAGGCGTAGCAGTTGCTGTAAGCGCAATAATCGGAATCCCTTCCCCAATGCCATTAATAACCTGTCTAATCTTACGATATTCAGGACGGAAGTCATGCCCCCATTCCGATATACAGTGTGCTTCGTCTACTGCGACAAAAGACACCTTAATCTTCTTTAGAAATTGAACATTCTCCTCCTTAGCTAAGGATTCGGGCGCCACGTATAGCATCTTGGTTTTACCAGCAACAACATCTTGCTTTACCTTTGCAATATCTCCCTTATTTAAGGAAGAATTTAAAAAATGAGCAATGCTTTCACTGCCGCCAAATGCGCGCAATTGATCTACTTGATTTTTCATCAATGCAATCAAGGGTGAAATTACAATAGCTGTACCTTCACTCATCAATGCGGGCAATTGATAACAAATAGACTTGCCTCCTCCAGTAGGCATTATAACGAAGGTATCCTTCCTATTTAGAACATTTGTGATAATTGCTTCTTGATCCCCCTTGAACGTATCAAAGCCAAAAAATTCTTGTAGATTATCAAATAGTGACTTTTCTATTTCCATCGACTGTAGAGCAAAAAATTAGATAGACCTGTGACTCTTTTGAGTTTTAAAAATCTTACTTTTGTAAAGTAATTAATATAAAAATAGACATTATTTCTGTGATACACAACATAGACATTAAAAAGACAGCTATAGAGGCGATAGAACTTGAAGCTAGAGCGGTCCAAAACCTGAGCAGCTTGATTGATGAGGATTTTGTAACCGTTGTCAATAAGATTCTTACGCTGGATGGACGTGTAATTGTTACTGGAATCGGCAAGAGCGCAATAATAGCGCAAAAAATAGTTGCGACCTTCAATTCTACGGGTACACCCTCTATCTTTATGCATGCAGCGGATGCTATACATGGAGATTTAGGTGTAATACAAGCCAATGATTTAATTATTGCCATCTCAAAAAGCGGAAATACACCTGAAATAAAGGTCTTAACCCCCTTCTTAAAGCAAACGGGAAATACCTTAGTGGCTATTGTCGGCAACCTACAATCCTACCTTGCACAGCAGGCAGATTATATCTTGGATACTACAGTAGAGCGCGAAGCTTGTCCCAACAACCTTGCTCCTACAACCTCGACCACTGCGCAGCTAGCCATGGGCGATGCCTTAGCAGTCTCCTTACTAAATTGCAGGCAGTTTTCGGATCGGGATTTCGCCAAATATCATCCTGGAGGAGCTTTGGGTAAGCAGTTATACCTTAAGGTAAGCGACCTATCTGACAACAATGGATTGCCAGAAGTAAATTCAGACACCAAGATTAGGGAGGTTATCATTAATATTACAAAATTTAGGTTAGGTGCGACCGCAGTAATCGATAATGGTCAAATCCTAGGTATAATTACCGATGGGGACATTCGCCGGATGCTAGAAAAGTATGAAGACCTAAGCCAACTCGTTGCCAAAGATATTATGGCAGAATCGCCTAAAACCATAGAGAATAAAGAATTAGCCGTAGAAGCATTACATAAGATGCGATCCTACAATATCTCGCAATTACTAGTTACCGAAAACAACAAGTACAGTGGTATAGTACATATTCAGGATTTGCTTAAAGAAGGAATTATTTAAAGTACATTGTAATATTTTTGTTCCTTTTGGGCTATAAAGCCTGACACATTAGCCTTATGTTTAAATTTGGCTTATCTTTTGATAGTAAAACATTAACGAAACAAATAACAATACAATGAAAAAAGCTTTAGGAATATTAACCGTTTTAGTAGCTATCATAGGTTTCACTTCTATGACTTTAGCTATTGGTGAGTTTAAATTTGAAAAAGAGACACATGACTTTGGTGCTATACCGCAAAACAAACCGGCTTCATATGATTTTAAATTTTCAAATACAGGTGACGCCCCAATTATCCTTACAGAGGTAAAGCCATCTTGCGGTTGTTCAGTAGCTGAGTTTACACGTACCCCAATTAAACCAGGAGAATCTGGTGCGATTACCGTTACGTATAATGCAGCCGCTAAAGGCCCATTCACCAAGCAGTTCACGGTTAAGTCAAATACCAAAACTCCGATCAAAACATTAACAGTTAAAGGAAACGTGGAATAATCCCACTCCTTGCTACAATATTAAAAGCTGTTTCTAGTTAGAAACAGCTTTTTTTATGCAAAATAAACTTAAACTTAAGCCGGCCCGTAGGCATCTGCAAAGACATTCCTACGGAATCTGTGAATGAGGGCGAACAATACTTTCTTTTTTAGTACTTTTGCTTTATAAATTATAACTATTTAAAATGCCACAAATTTCTCAAAAAGGCATCAACATGCCTGCATCGCCAATAAGAAAGCTTACCCCATTTGCTGATAAAGCAAAGCAGGAAGGCAAAAAGATATACCACCTCAACATTGGACAACCCGATATTGAAACCCCTGAGATAATGTTGAACGCGTTGAAAAACGTGGACTTCAAGGTATGGGCATATACAGCCTCTGAAGGGACAGCTTCCTATAGAGCTAAACTAACAGAATATTACAACAAGCTTAATTACAACCTAACAGCCACCGACATCTTGGTTACCAATGGTGGATCAGAAGCGATTACGATAGCTATGCAAGCCTGTTTAAACCCAGGTGAAGAAGTTATTATTCCAGAGCCATTTTACGCCAACTACAATGGCTTTGCTTGTGCAGCAGATATTGTAGTAAAGCCGATTATGTCCTATATAGACAATGGTTTTGCCCTACCTTCAATTGCTGAGTTTGAGAAAGTAATTACCGAAAAGACCAAGGCAATAGCGATCTGTAACCCGAATAACCCAACCGGCTATTTATATTCCAGAGAAGAGTTAGAAGCCCTTAAAGAGCTTTGTTTAAAGCATGACTTGTATCTCTTCTCAGATGAAGCCTACCGCGAGTTCTGTTACGATGGCAGAGAATTTATCTCGCCCATGCACCTGGAAGGCTTAGAAAATCATGTCGTAGTATTAGACACCGTGTCCAAGCGTTATTCAGCATGTGGCGCGCGTATAGGCTGCCTAATCACAAAAAACAAGGAACTCTACCAGACGGCATTAAAGTTTGCGCAAGCTCGTCTAAGCCCTTCCCTAGAAGGTCAGATCGCAGCTGAAGCAGCAGTGGATACCCCTGATAGTTATTTTGAAGCAGTGTCAAGCGAATACACCGCGCGTCGGGACGTATTGGTAGCAGGCTTAAATGCTATTGATGGTGTATTCTGTCCAAACCCAGGGGGCGCCTTCTATGTAGTTGCCAAACTACCTATTGACAACGCAGATAGATTTTGTCAATGGATCTTAGAAGAGTTTGCTTATGAAAACGAAACAGTAATGATGGCTCCAGCGACAGGCTTCTACAGCAGCAAAGGCGCAGGCAACAATGAAGTGCGTATGGCTTATGTACTCAATCAAGATGATTTGAAAAAAGCAATTGTATGCCTTGAGAAAGCACTTGTGGCCTATCCAGGTCGCGTAAAATAATCCAGATCAAATAAGAAAGGGTTGTTATCTAAAAAAGATAACAACCCTTTTTTTGTTTATAGAAATCCCAAAGGGATAAAAAAAACAAAGCCTGAGATAGTCAGGCGACTTCTCAGGCTTTTAAAAAATAACCTCCTTTTACAGAGGTAATCAACCTAAACCTAAGACAAAGGTATAATATATTTCAACAACTAAAAACAATTTTATAAGTAAAACACAGTCTCTGAGGGCTTTAAAGAGCTAATTACCTGATAATCAGGTATAAAAAAAGGTTTCCAAACGGGGAGAATGGAAACCTTTACTAACCAATTATAAACCTAAATTATGATA
>JASLCA010000055.1 GCA_030146225.1 Sphingobacterium sp.
TATCAAATTCAACCAATTCACCGGACTGAACTTTAGTTAAGCCGTAAATACGAGCAATACCGTCACCTACAGTAAGTACGGTACCAACCTCTTCTAGTTCGGCTGCTGATTTAAAGCCTGACAATTGTTCTCTTAGAATTGCCGAAACCTCATCTGGTCTTACCTCTATCATTGTATATTATATAAGGGTTTTTGATTTATTCTTTTAATTAAACAACAAGGTTACACCCCTTGTGTTGCAAAATGTTTTTCCAATTTATTCAGCTTACCAGCAATACTAGCGTCTACCTGACGATCGCCAACGCGAACCACGAATCCTCCGATTAAGCTTGCATCAACCAGATTGGTCAATAAAACTTTAGCGTTGAGCTCGCTCGCAATTTTGGACTCCAATACCGCAATATTTTCAGCTGAAAGAGGACTTGCAGAAGTTACGGTTGCTTTCACAATTCCGTTCACTACATTGTATTCACGTACAAATTCCTGCGCAATCTCCAAGATAATAGCCGCACGTCCTTTATTCACTAAGATTTGGAAGAAAGCAATAATCAATGGATTCACTTTGCCTTCCAAAATAGCTTTCAATACATCGATTTTTTTGTCTGTATTGATAATCGGATTTTTAAGTACCGCTTGCAATTCCGTATTGGATTTCAATAAAGCAATAATGCCATCAATATCCGTTTTAACCGTATCCAAGTTTCCTTGTTCTTTAGATAAGTCTAAAAGTGATTTTGCGTATCTTGATGCAACTGTAAAAATTGACATATTCTGAATTTAAAATTTGACCGGTTATTAATTTAATTTAACATCTTTCAACAAATCGCTTACGAAAGCTTGTTGAGTACCTTGGTCTGCAAATTCTTTTGTTAACACCTTACGCGCTATTTCCAAAGATAAGGAAGAAACTTGGTTTTTCACCTCCGCTAAGGCTTTGTTCTTTTGCTCTTCGATTTCTACTTTAGCTTGCTCTATTATTTTCTTACCAGAAGCCTGTGCTTCTTCTTTAGCTTCAGCAACAATGCTATCCTTTAAAGCTTTCGCTTCTTTAAGAATTTCATCCCGCTCAACACGTGCTTCTTTCAATAGCTGTTCGTTCTCATTGGTTAAACGCGCCATCTCCAGTCTAGCTTTCTCCGCAGCTTGCAATGCATTTACGATACCGCTTTCACGCTCATCCAATGCACCCAAAATAGGCTTCCAAGCAAACTTGCCCAACAAACCTACGACAATCACCAATACAATTAGTAACCAGAAAAATAAACCGAAAGAAAAATCATGAATTAATGCATCCATTGTATATACTTATATTTATTAAGTTAAATTACGCTTTTTTGTTAAGTACTACTATCTGCAGCCAACCGCTGCAAATAGTAATACTGTACTTTTTTGTCAACTTGGGCTTATTTACCTAAGATTAAGGCAGCAAGTGCCAAACCTTCAACTAATGCACCAATGATGATCATTGCAGTTTGAATTTTAGAAGCTGCTTCTGGTTGACGAGCGATAGCTTCCATAGCTGAACCACCGATTTTACCTAAGCCTAAACCTCCACCGATTACGATTAAACCTGCTCCAATTAAGTTGTACATAATAATTATTTTATAAAATTTAACAAAAAATTCAAATTAGTGTTGCTCTGAGTGATCTTCAACAGCCATCCCGATAAACAACGATGACAGCATCGTGAAGATAAAGGCTTGCAAGAAGGATACTAAAAGCTTTAACATAAAGATAATCAAGGTAAGCAACATAGAGATACCTATACTACCGCCCAATGATAATTGACTTTGGAACAAATAGATTACAGCGATAAAGCCCATAATCACAAAGTGACCTGCCGTCATATTGGCAAACAAACGTAGCATTAAAGAGAAAGGCTTGGTAAAAATACCCAACAATTCAATTGGTGCTAATAAGATTTTAAATGGAACTGGAACACCTGGCATCCAGAAGATATGTTTCCAGTATGCACCATTTGCTTTGAAGTTGGTGATTAAGAACGTCACAACAGCTAGGCCGAAGGTTACGGTGATATTCCCCGTAACGTTAAATCCAATTGGGGTTAAGCCCATTAAGTTTAAAAGGAAAATCAAGAAGAATACCGACAATAAGTACGGCATAAACTCTCTATAACGGTGTCCGATATTAGGAGCAGCCATCTCATCTCTTACGTAGATAATCAAAGGCTCTAATACACGGCCCATCCCTGTAGGGATAGCATTTTTATCTTTTTTATACGTCTTTGCTAAGCTTAAGAAAGCCCAGAATAACAATACAGTTGCAATCAACAAGCCGGCAACATTTTTCGTAATCGAAAAATCCCAAGGCTTTTCATTATTTGGAAATCCCTTCTCATCATAAGAAATGGTTCCCTCAGCGTCTGTTTTGTAAATTTTACTATGGTACAAACGGTAATATTGACCTTCTTTCTCTACAATCTTATCGCCATGCTCAAATTCAGCAGAGGAGAACATCTTTAGCCCATTATCAAACAAGATTACGGGTAAGGCAAAGCCATAATGTTTTCCAGATGCCTTGTGGCTAAATAAAGAAAAGTAATAATCATCCTTAACGTGATGCTCTGAATAGGCCTTTATCTCTTCAGCTGTAGAGGTTTCCGAAGCCTGAGCTTGAACTATGAAAGGGGTAATTGTAAAAAACACTACTGTAAAAAGCAACAACGCTCTCTTAAGACTCACCATTTTAGACTACTATATGAATAATAAAATTTTGGGCAAAAATACAACTTTATTTCTTGTAAAACCCAATTTATTTAAAACTTTTTTTCTTCTTTAGAAACAACGCTATCTTCCTGATTCAAAGCCTGAAAAGCTATAAAAACATCGAAGAACAGAAAGAGAAATATAACGAACAAAAAGTTATACTCAATAAATTTGTTTTCAAAAAGGCCTAAGCCCTTGCTTACATAGATATAACCTGCAATAATCTTGACCGTCATCAATCCTAAAAAAACAAATCCTAGATTCTTAGGCATTGACCAATGTGTCAGTATGATAACCACTACAGCCAGCAGCGAACTAATACCTCCAAAGGTATACAAGCCTACTAAACTATAGTCTGTTTGGCCCCATAAATAATCCAGCTTCATCTCTGATAAAACTAAATAATGGGCAATAAATGCGGTGACAACTAAAACCACCAGCATTAAAATATATTTCAAATAACTACTC
>JASLCA010000061.1 GCA_030146225.1 Sphingobacterium sp.
ACCAATGAGGAGGGCACAACAACCCTGATCGATGTCGCAGCGGATGTAATCAATAAGTTTGACGAGATTATAAACAATACGGAGGTTAAAGAAATTCTCAACCAGTTTATTACCAATAGCGAAGGCAATGTATCCTATGATGGTACCAACCTGACCTATGTGGATGCCAATGGAGATACGCAGATTATAAATCTGGATGAGATAATTAACGAGGCCCTAATTGATTATTCTGCTATTATTCAATCTACAGGAAGAAAATGGTTAGATAAAAAGGATGTCAAGGAAATTACCTTAGACTTTACTTGGTCATCACCAGATGTAGAGTTTAAACTGCCAGATTTAATGCCTGATCAGGTAATTATTATTGGAGTAAGGTTAATTAATAAAGTAAACAATTCGATTTCAACAAATCTTGTAAAGTACGCACCAGATACAAAAGTATTAACATTTGGTTTGGCAGGATCCTTAGTGGGGGTTCATCCTGCAGGAGACTATCATTTGATTGTTGAGTTTGTTGAGAAGTAGGTTCATTAAACAACTGTTTGTTTCAAATACTGCTAAATTAATATTATGATTAAGATAAAAATGTTGCTGATATATATAGTGCTTTCAACCTCGGTTGGGAGCGCCGTATTAGCACAAAGCGGTAGGGAAAGTTCCTTTTTAGATAATGGCTTTAAGGTGGTAATGCAAGGCACCTCAGAAGTTATCTATACAGAAAAACTGTTTCTTGGACCTAATACCAATTGGGTGATTGATGGCGATATGTATATCTATAGTAAAAGCATATGGATTGCACCCACAGCAAAGATAACTGGGACTGGCAGGTTTATTCTCAAGGATCCCGGCGAAAATCCTTATTACCAAGATTGGAAAAATCAAGCCAGTCTTATCGATGGCAATGCAGGAAACTACATTAACGTAAATATTGTAATCGACAATCCTTCGAATATCCGCTTTATGAATATGGCAGACCCAGGATTTGGGATTGCCGCAGCCGAACTATCCACAGCGGACTTAAAAGTATCCGCTAACATAGATTTTAACGCTAGAGGAGGGGATATTTTACTTGATGGATACCAGCTCTTCTTAGGAGAAGATAGTCAACTTTTGAATGCCGGAAATTTAAATAGTCCAGGGCGATACTATAATGGTTACGTCGTCACAGGCAATAATCCCGCGAGTGTGATTATTAAAAGGATGAAGCGCGGAACAAAATTTATTTTCCCAGTAGGTGTAGATGAAAGCAGTTATAGCCCAGCGATACTTACACCCGACAAGGAGGTGGATATGCATGTTGGTGTTGTTGACTATGCGAGGTCAGGTTTAGAATTTGAAGACAAGAGCATCGGCATGGATCGGGTATGGAAGGTACTAGGAGATATCCCGACCCAGACACATTTTACACTGGTGCATGAATCCATGACAAATGGACAAGCTTATGTGGATAAAGATGCAGAGATTATGCAATACTCTGGAGCAAATCAATGGATTGGGGATGTTACCAAGTGGGATGCAGTAGGCATACATACCCGACTCAATATGCTTATAGGCGCCATAAATTCAGCGGAGTCAATTTGGGCCTCAAAGTTAAGTGCGCGGAGTTTAATCGCAGTCGATGATTATTTTGAGCTGAGCTATGCGGATACTTATCCTACAGAGGAAAATAGATTTAATATTTTACTTAATGATATCCCTGGATTGTCACCCATTGTACCAAGTTCAGTAGTAATCACTAAAAAACCAATGTATGGAAGCCTAGTGGTTAATGTCGATGGCACAGTAACTTATACACCAGATCAGGGATTTGTGGGCGAAGATACTTTTGAATATCAAGTAGCGGATGAGCAAGGCAGAACGAGCAGCGCTCAAGTCGTTATTCTGGTTAAAGCGCGTGATTTAAAAATCCCGAATGTCTTTACACCTAATGGCGATGGCAAGAATGATAATTTCGAAATTGTGGGAAGCGAGAATTATGATCGGATTGATTTAGTTGTAGTAAATAGGTGGGGAAATGAAGTTTATCGTATGCCAAACTATAATAATAGCTGGAATGGTAATGGGTTGAATGAAGGTACTTATTTCTATATAATTGAAGCTTTCAACGGAAATAAAAAACGTGTATTCAAAGGGGATGTATTAATTAAACGTAATTAATTATTCCGATGGAACATCGGCATAGCGCTACAAAGTTTTGTTAAAATTCTAGTAATGAGTAATTGTTTAAACTAAAAAAAGGACTGATTTGAATAAGCTAATAAGACCCCTAATCATAGTGTTGTTTCTGCTAATCTTTGCAGGGCAATATTTAAATGCGCAAACGTTATTAGTTGAAAGTTTCAATTATAAAAGTGGAACAATCTTAAGTAGTGCAAATTGGAATGTTGTAACTGGATCAAGTGCAACAAATGTTGTCAGCGTTGCTGAAGGCAATTTATCCTACCCAGGAGCCAATTTGAATACTATTGGTAATAAAGTGGTGTTAAACAACATTGGGCAAAATGTCTTTCGCTCGTTTAGCTCATTGCCAGGTCCTGTTTATTCTGCTTTTATAGTTAATGTTTCTGCTGCTCATCCCAAGGGTGATTTCTTTTATAGTATAGGGACTACAGCAGTTCCGATGTCAACATTGGGCGCAAAGGTATTTGTTAGATCAAATGGAGCAGGCTTTAGTTTTGGGGTTTTAAGAGGCACAGGCGGGATACCCGTATATGAAGAGACTGTAAGGCCTTTTGATACAAATATCATGCTCGTCTTAAAGTATGAAATTGTAGAAGGAGACAAAAATGATATGGTGAAGCTATATGTAAATCCAGATTTAACTAGCGAACCCATTCAGCCTACAGTTATGTACAATGGGGCAGTGGGCAATGACAACGGTGCACTCTCAGCAATTGCTTTGGTACAAGGGAATGCCTCGAATGGGCCATTACTAACTATTGATGGCATCGTGGTCGGCGTAAAATGGAGAAATGTAGCGGCAGCCATCTTTGATTACGGAGATGTGCCTAAAAGTTATGATCATAATAAGGATGGTATTTATACGCCAGCGCAGCATCAGGTCCTGGATGGATTGATGCTCGGTAAGATAATGCCAGATAAAGAATTATTGCCTTTAAGTGTAGAGCCTGCTGCCGACAATAATGGGAGCAATGGAGATGGCTTGGATGAAGATGCCCTGCTAATAACCAATGAAAATAGTATTCGCAAAGCTGTTGCCTACAGCATACGTGTACCCGTTGCTAATCCTGTCAGTAGGGTTAACTATCTCTATGGATGGATAGATTTCAATAATGACGGGAAGTTTCAAGCAAATGAAATGGCTGATGCAGTAGTCACCTTTAATGATTTAGGGCTTAGTGAAAAAACACTTACCTGGTCGAGTAGTAAGACCAACACAATTCCAGAAGACGTAGATAAGCTGTATATGCGCTTGCGCCTTTCAGATCGGTCATTGATAGATTTTGTCCAAACAGCTACAGGAGGAGACTTACTAGACGAGCGAAGTATAGGCAATGGCGCTACAACGACTTCAAATCCAATAGATCATTTAAACTCAGCCAATGGTGAGGTAGAAGACTACCAAATTCTCATAGCCAGAGATTATGATTATGGAGATCTTCCTGAGAGCTATGAAAAGAACAAAGACGGGGCGCTCTTCCCAGCTCTTCATGCGCATTATGAAGGCTTTACCTTAGGGAAGCTTATTGATACGGAGTTAAAGCCAGCCTCCGTTATAGCAGGTACTGAGAATAATATTGCAGGTGATAATGCAAATGATTTAGCCGATGAAGATGCGCTTGAAAAGCTAATAAGTGTAAGTCGAGGAGTACCCTATTCGATCAGCATACCAGTAAATATTCCAAAGGCTCTAGGCGAAATTAAATATATTTATGGATGGATTGATCTTAATGCTGATGGTAGATTTCAAGTTGATGAGGTCGCTGTAACATCTATTAATAGTAGTGTAGTAGGTCAGACCAATGTTACGCTTACCTGGACAGCGGCTCAAACCAATTTAATAGCCGCAAGCACAGAGAAAATTTACTTAAGAATACGATTGTCTCAGCTTCCATTGGTCGATTTTACAACTGCTAATGCAGGCGGGGCTTTAGTTGACGAGCGGAGTATAGGCAATGGGGCCACCACGGTCAACAATGCAGAGCCCCCCGCTACAATTACTTATGGGGAGGTGGAAGACTATCAATTATATGTAGATCGTTATGATTTTGG
>JASLCA010000071.1 GCA_030146225.1 Sphingobacterium sp.
ACCTGAGAGAACTACATCTTGAGCAGGAGGTAAATATTCTGCATAGTATTGAGCCGGGTCAGTTAAACTTTGCTATTCAGAAAGCGGGGCAAGCTGTATTTTTAATGGAGATAGGGCTTTAGGCTACGCTCTAGCTTAATCAAGGGCTGTGCCAGTACTTATAAAGTAAAAAGGTCTATAGTGCTTAGTTGTAAGCGCTATAGACCTTTTAAGTTTTGAGCTAGGCTTTATGCAAAAGCGCGATCTCCTTTTTTATAGGGAAAACTTCCATCATATCTTCCTGGAATTTTCACATAGCGTAAGGCTTGCGTCATACCAACCTCTGAGGTAAAGAAGCCTGTCAACGTCAACTGCTTCAGCATATGGAAGAAATGATTTGGCAATTGCTCTACCTCATCTTTGCTCTTGCCTGCTTTTTCAGCTGCCTCATTAATCTCTTTTTGTTTTTCGCCACGTTCCTTCTGGAATTCTTTCGCTTCTTTATTGTAGTTGTTTACGAATTGTAATTGCTCTTCTTTTGACAACTCTTGAAACTTCTTGTTGAACTCTTTTTTAGAACGCTCATCTACTGCGGCTAATCCTTCTACAAAGGCTTGCTGATCTTGTGCGGTATAACAATCCCGAACCATTACGGGTATAAACTCACCTACTCCTGCTTCTTTTGCTCCTGGAGTTGATGTCTTAGGTAGGATTGCTTCTGCCAAATCAGCCAATAAGCCTGTATTATTCGCGTCAAACAAGGTTGCTACATCTTTAGAAGCTGATCGCGTACATCCTTCTAAAAATAAATTGGCACCTATTACGGAGCCACCAATTAGCATGGCTACGCGTTGAATTGCTTCTCTTCTATTCATTCTTAATGCTTTTAAATGCTGTAATTAACCTCCCAGCCCTGACGGTACTGACGCTTCACAAATTGATTTACGACATCAAAGTTTGTCACTTTCATCTGCTCGTTATCCCATAGTAACTTTAAGTTACGTCCTGGGTACTTGCCATCTATGCGCATATCAGCTCCACGGATGGCTAGATTCGCCATTAATAGCGCTTCTGTTAATGGTCCTGATATTTCAAATGGTGCACTTACTTCCATCTTGCCATAGCCTGCGATACATGCATCTACCCACTGTCCATAGTGTCCACTCGCCTTGCCGGCTACACGGGCATATTTCTGCGCCACATTTTCGGTACGCGTGGTTGGTAATAGGCGTGCATTGTCCCCATAGGTATCCGCTAAGATCTTGCCTTTTGTGCCTACTAATAGGATGCCATTTCCGCCATCGCCAAAAATTTCATTTGGTCCTAACTCTTCTGGACGTGCTGGCTGAATACCGCCATCCATCCAATGTAGGGTTACTGGTCCTGCTGTTTTGGCTGTTTTTGGGAAGGTCATGGTGACATGACTTGAAGGCGGACAGCTTTCTGGATTGTAGGAACGCTTAAACTCATCGGCATATACTGTTCCTACGGTGGCTTGTACATCTTGTAGATAGCGCAAGCCTAGGGTGCTAAATGGTACTTCTAATAAGTGACAGCCCATATCTCCTAAGGCACCTGTCCCATAATCCCACCAACCTCTCCAGTTAAAGGGAACTAATTTTTCTATATAATCTTTCTTGGGTGCTGTACCTAGCCATAGATCCCAGTCTAGTTCCTTTGGAATCTCGGCTGTTTTATTTGGCCAAGGTATGCCTGATGGCCATACGGGTCTATCTGTCCAACAATATACGGTATGAACATCGCCTATCAGTCCTGCCTCATACCATTCTTTGATCTCGCGTGGGCCATCATTGGATGCGCCTTGGTTTCCCATCTGCGTAACCACCTTATACCGCTCTGCTGCTTTGGTTAGTACGCGTGCTTCCCAAACATCATGTGTCAAGGGCTTTTGTACATAGACATGCTTGTTTAGCTGCATGGCAGCTAAGGATTGTATCGCATGGTTATGATCTGGAGATGAGATTGAAACGGCATCGATATGCTTGTGCTCCTTGTCTAACATCTCTCGGTAGTCTCTGTAATATTTAGCTTTAGGAAATGCCTTTACCGTGTTGGCTGCGCGGCGATCATCCACATCACATAGGAATGCGATTTCTGCTCTTCCGCCTTTGTGGAAGGATGCAATATCACTCTGCCCCTTACCACCAACTCCAATACCAGCGATCATTAATTTATCGCTTGGTGCAATAAACCCATTTCCGCCTAAAACATGTCGAGGTACAATCATAAATCCTGCTGCAGCTAAGGCAGCATTCTTTATAAAGCCTCGTCTTGAACTTTCTAATTCTTTCATAATTTTGTTTTGATTAGATATTACCTTTTTTCAATTCTTCTACCGCATAGTTTACTGCACGTGCCGTCAATGCCATATAGGTCAATGATGGATTTACACACCCGGCAGAAGTCATTGCGGCGCCATCTGTTACGAAAACATTTTTCGCATCCCATACTTGGTTGTGCTTGTTCAAAACCGAGTTTTTAGGATCTGTCCCCATTCTTGCTGTTCCCATTTCATGGATGGCTTGCCCAAAACCATATTCATTGTCATAAGATTTCACATCCTTGACACCGATTGATTCTAGCATCTGTTTCATTTCTTCCTTCATATCATGGCGCATCTTTATCTCATTGTCTTTGATTTCGATGTCCATGGCTAATACAGGTAAGCCCCATTTGTCCTTCACGTTTTTATCTAGGCTGATCTTATTCTCGTGATAAGGTAGGATCTCTCCAAATGCCCCAAAGCCTACGGACCAATCTCCTGGCTCTAGCATCGCATCTTTCCAGTCTCCGCCTACACTCATCTCTGCGACCTCGCCTTGCCAACGGCCGCGACTTGCTGCGCCTTGATAACCAAATCCACGTACATAATCACGTTTTTTAGTGTCTCCTGGTACATTCACAAACCTTGGAACGTACAAGCCTGTAGGTCTGCGCCCAAAGATATATTTATCTTCAAATCCTTCTACTTTACCGCCTGCACCGCAACGGAAATGGTGATCCATTGCATTATGTCCCAACTCGCCAGAACTGCTTCCCAAGCCACCTTCCCAAACATCTGTTGCTGAATTCATCAAAACCCAAGTGGAGTTAAAGGCTGATGCACATACAAAGATTACTTTTGCGAAGTACTCATAGGTTTGGTTAGTTTCGGCATCCATAATTTCTACGCCAGTTGCTTTCTGCGTGTTCTTATCATAGAGGATGCGGGTTACGATGGAGAATGGGCGTAGGGTCAAATTGCCTGTGGCCATTGCTGGTGGCAAGGTGGAGGACTGTGTACTAAAGTAAGCCCCAAAGTTACAGCCTAACCAGCATTGATTTTGGTATTGACAGTTGACACGACCATGATGTGCCTTGGTTATATTTGCGGTACGGCCCATAATAAAGTGTCGCTGACCACCATACTCCTTTTTTAAGCGTGCAGCAAGGTCTTTTTCAACCACGTTGAAATCCATTGCTGGCAGGAAGTCTCCATCTGGCAAGACATCTAGCCCATCTCTATTGCCTGATATGCCGGCCCACTTCTCTGCATAGCTGTACCAAGGTGCGATATCAGCATAGCGTATTGGCCAGTCTGTACCATGTCCATCCTTGATATTGGCTTCAAAGTCTAGGTCTGAAAAGCGATAACTCTGACGACCCCACATTAATGATCTGCCCCCAACATGGTACCCGCGGTACCAGTCAAAGCGCTTTACTTCGGTATAGGGACTTTCTTTTTCGTTTACCCAAAAGTCAAGGTTCTTCTCATTTAAGGGGTAATCTCGTTTTAATACGGGATAGTCTGCTTCCATCTGCTTGGTACGTGCGCCACGGTGCTCATACTCCCAAGTATTCTTATTGGCGTGATAGTCTTTTACATGTTCTACATTGCGACCACGTTCCAACATAATTGTTTTAAGTCCTTTTTCGGTCAGCTCCTTGGCTGCCCAGCCACCACTTATTCCTGATCCAATTACAATTGCATCATAAACATTATCTGCCATATCTCTTCTCTTTAGATTGATAATTAATTTTTTTCTAATTTGGTTTCTACCTTCTCATCTTTGAACAATACCATAAAGATTATCATTACCACAAAGGCAATTCCTGCTGGTACAATCCATGTTTGCTGCCAAAATCCTTGAACATCGGTAAGCTTTATATCTTGATACTTCTCGCCAATATAGCCTGCGATCCAAAAGCCGATTAGCTGCCCTACCCCATAGGTTGCTAATGTTATAAGCCCCTGTGCTGCACTTTTGTATTTTACGCCAGCTTTACTGTCGGTATAGATTTGTCCTGAAACAAAGAAGAAGTCATAACAGATACCATGTAATGCTATTCCGAGGATCAGCATAAAGGAGAGGTCTCCTGCATTCCCATAGGCAAATAACAGGTAGCGTATCACCCAGGCTAGCATTCCGATTAAGATGGTTTTCTTAAAGCCGAAACGCACAAATAATACAGGCAATAACAACAGGAATACGGCTTCTGATATCTGCCCTATTGCCATCTTTCCGGTTGCATTTGTCAGGCCTATCTCTACCAAAAATGCATTTGCATTTTGGTAATAAAAAGCCAAGGGAATACAGATGAGGATAGATGAAATAAAGAAGATAAGGTAGTTTCTATCTTTTAAAAGACTGATTGCATCCAGTCCTATCATCGAGGCAAAGGATGGTTTCTCATCCTTATCCA
>JASLCA010000079.1 GCA_030146225.1 Sphingobacterium sp.
CTTGTTCCCCTAAATAATAGCTTCGTTTACTCCTTTCAGACGCTTCAAGGACTATTTAGCCTAAATGGTCTGCCAATGAAGTCCTATATTTTATTAATCTGCATGGCTGCAGCTGAATTACAGGCGCAGTCCCTCTTGCCGGCTCCCTATCTAGGTATGGGCGGCGCAGCTATTGCCCAAGACGGCTTGTACGCCTTGCTAGGAAATCCAGCAGGCTTACTGGAATTGCAAAGGCTGGAAGTCGCTATTTGCTATGAGCAAGCTTATTTTATAAAGGACTTGGCTCGTCAAGGCTTACTTGTGGCAGTGCCCATAGGCGCTTTTAATAAGCTAGGCTTAAGGCTTAGCAACTATGGCATTGCGCATGTCAGCAGTCTTCTCCAGAGCGGAATTTCTTGGACTCATGCTTTTGGCTCAACGCTTTCCATGAGTATCAGCCTTAATCATCATCAGTATTACTTGGCTAACTACCAGAATAACCATAGCTATTCCTTGGACTTGGGCATGCTTTATCGATGGCGCGCAGGCCTAGCCTTTGGCTTTTTCTTTAAAAATGTAGCAGGCAATGCCTTTGCGACCAGCGTAGCGGAATATCTGCCCCGAGAACTTGGCCTTGGCATTGCTTATTCCTTTTCAGAGAGCCTAAGATTTGCTAGTGATCTCCTGCTAAGCCTTCCAGGCGCGCTTGTCTATAGGCTGGGTCTAGACTATACTATTCATCCTCAATTTAGCATCCGCGTGGGCAGCATGGTCAATCCATTTCAGTATACAGCAGGCTTTGGTTGGGCATCGCGCAGCTGGTTTATAGATATTGCATCTCGCTTCCATTCTAAACTAGGGACATCCCCACAGCTGGGCATCCGCTATGCTTTTTAGCTTGCAGCTCGGCTGCTTGCTGATATTTTGTCTTTGGGCTAGGAATGTTTATTCACAAGGAAATTCCCAAGGGAATCGCGTTGCGCATGAGCTGCTTGTGGCAGAGATTCTGGAGGATCTTGATACGGAACTCGACCTGCAGGAGCTTAGTGAGCGCTTACACTATTACCTGAGAAACCCAATCCGACTTAATAATACGGATGAGCGTGAATTAATGAGCTTATTCTTCCTGAGTAGCCAACAGGTCACTAATATACTGCAGCATCGGGATAAAAGCGGCGCCTTTGTTTCCATCTTGGAATTGCAGGCTGTGCTGGGGATGGACGCTGTTAGTTTAGCACGTCTATACCCCTTTGTCAGTGTTGGCGATCAGGAGTTGCAGGTCGGTTATCGACCTGCTCAGGTTTATGCGCAAAGTACACAGCAAATAATGCTGCGATACGCTCGTGTCTTAGAAAGACAAGCGGGCTATACATTAGTAGATAGCCTGCCTTCAAGATACCTTGGGGATGCCAATCGGTATTGGCTTTGGTATAGATTGAATTATAAGGATAGGCTTAAGATCTCCTTTAATGCCAAAAAGGATGCTGGGGAACCCTTTTTTCGCTATAAGCAGCGCTATGGCTTTGATCATTATGGCTTTAGTATAGCCTTGAAAAGGCAAGCTATTGTGCGGGAGTTGCTGTTGGGGGATTATGCTATGCAGATTGGTCAAGGTCTTATCTTATGGAATGGCTTTAGCTTTAATAAAAGTGCAATAATAGGCGGGGCTGCTAGGCAGGGTATGGGGCTTAAAGCCTATACCGCTATGCACAAAACTAATTTTCTAAGGGGAGCTGCCGTTCGGATACAGCTGCACAAGCTAGGGATGACAGCCTTCCTTTCACATAGGCATCTGACCGCAAATGTTCTCCACACAGACTCAGGGCGGTATGTTACGCATATTTCATCAGCAGGCTTACATCGGACAGCTACTGAGCAAAGCTACCGTAGGGCACTCCGAGAAAGTATACTGGGGCTAAATATCTCCTACCAGCAGCGCCGCTTTAAGGCAGGTATTGCCCTTGTGAATAGCTTTTACAATGCCAGCATAAATACCCCTAAGCAACTTCGAAATCGTTTTGATAGGGCGGGAAGTCAATTCTTAAATCTCGGGCTGAACCTACAGTACACCTACCAGAATATATTTATGTATATGGAGACTGCTGTTTTGCTGTCCGGAGGATGGGCTAGCAGCGCAGGCTTTATTGCAAGTTTACACCCTCAGCTGTCCCTATTTTCTCATTATAGAAAGTATCAGGTGAATTATTATGCGCACTATGCGCAGGGCTTTGCGGAAGGGAGCAGAACGGCCAATGAAAATGGTCTTTATGCGGGACTGGTATTCCATCCCTCCAGGCAGTTGGAATGGTTGGCTTATGCAGATGTATTTCATTTTCCATGGTTAGGGTATAGGGTAGATGCGCCGAGCGAGGGGCTTGATCTTTTTACGCAGTTAAGCTATCGCTGGCATAAGCTGGGAAGGCTATTAATCCGCTATCGCTATAGGCTGCGGGAGGAGAATCGGGCTGTTTCCAGCTATGCCAATGTTTTAGCGGATGTGATTCGGGATCAAGGACGTATTGCCTTTCAATACAAGCTCTCCAGTCGATGGGAGCTCAGAGCTGCGGCTGGAGGCACTCGCTTTAGAAAGGATCAACATACAGACTATGGGATGCTGTTTTACCAAGATGTTTTTTGGCGCAATGATGGACGGCTACGCCAACTTAATCTGCGTGCAGCATGGTTCTCCACCGACAGTTACGATGCCCGACTCTATGCCTTTGAGCAAGATGTCCTCTACGGACAGGGGTTCCGAGTTGTACAAAATAGGGGGCTACGATGCTACTTAAATATGCAATACCAATTGGGAAAGCAGACAACACTTTGGCTGCGCTATGCACAGACAGCCTATAGCGGGGCGCAAAGCATCGGTACGGGCTTGGATAGAAGTGTTGGAAATAAGCGTACTGAACTTAAAGTGCAAATTCGTTATCAATGGTAAGCCCAGCATTGCTGGAAGCTTGGCATCGCTTGCCCTTTGCCAAGCTCTGCATAATATATATGGCAGGAATAGGGGTAGGTTATTCTTTTGAAATAGGGAGTCTATTATTCCGTGTGCTAGCCCTTATTGCAGGATTAAGTCTTTGCGCCTTGCTAGCCCTGTACTTTACTAAAGGCTCCTACAGCAGACTCTTATTCCCATATTTCTGGTACCTATGCCTATTCTTAGGCCCTCTCTTACGTATGCAGCAGCAGCTACCACAGCATCAAGCCCAGCATTTTCAACATTTTCCAGCGACCTATATGCAAGGCGTTATCCTAGAAGAACCGGTAATTGGAGAGAGGGTAATTCGATTTCCGCTGCGCGTAGAATGGAGTTTAGTAGGGGATTCCGCCATTGCAAGCAGGGGAGTTGTGATGCTAAGCCTACTCAGGGATAGCCTTGAGAAAGAATATCATTATGGGGATCGCCTTATTTTTAAGAATCGAGCAGTCGCGCCAGCATCCCCATACAATCCAAAGCAATTTGATTACAGGAGCTACTTGCGAAAGAAAGGTATCTATCAACAGGCATTATTAGGAGCGGATGATCTACAGCTTGTTGAAAGAAACAAGGGCTTTGCGCTGCTGCACTATGCCTTAGCTTTACGTATTCAGTTACGCGATAAATTTAAACAGCAGCTTTCCGATGGTGTCAGCTACCAGGTTAGTACAGCCTTAGTATTCGGCTATAGAGCTGCGCTAGATGCCGAAGTTCGGGATACCTTTAGCCATACCGGGACAATCCATATATTGGCCGTATCGGGCTTACATGTAGGCCTCCTATTTTATCTGCTTAATTTTATCCTAAGATTTTTAGATCGGCTAAGTGCAGGAAAGATGTTACGCCTGCTGCTTATCCTCCTAATTATTTGGGGTTATGTCTTCTTGACAGGTATGGCCGCCGCCATCTTGCGTGCAGGGATTATGATTAGTTTCTTTATATTATCCGAATGTATAGGGCAACAGCAGAACAAGCTAAACAGCCTTTTTGCATCGGCATTTTGCTTACTTGTGGCCCAACCCAATATGCTTTTTGATTTAGGCTTTCAATTATCGTACTCCGCAATGCTGGGCATCTTTACCTACTACCCGCTCTTAAAAAAAAGTTTTAAGATAGCACAAGTTCCCCTGCGTAAGCTTGCAGACTATTGCTTTATCGCAATAGCTGCGCAACTCTTTACAGCTCCTTGGGTAATTTATTATTTTCAAGAATTTCCAAATTTATTCCTCTTAGGCAATCTTTTAATTGCCCTGCCTCTTATGGCGATTATGTATGTTGCTGTAGCCTTAGCCTTGTGTCCTGTGGATTCCCTAAGTACTATATTTGCCTTTATAGTTGATCAGCTTATCCAATTAACCTATTCTGGCCTACAGTGTATAGAGCGCATGCCCTTAGCAGTCACACGCGGTATGGAACTAGATGCTGTTCAATTGTTGCTCAGCTTTTGTTTGCTCTTCGCTGCGCTCTTCAGCTGGCAGCTAAAAAGTAAGCTATTCCTGCGAAATACAGGTATAGTGCTGCTGCTCTTAAGCATGTATTCGAGTTATTTAGGCTATAGGGCTTATAGCTTCCGAGGAATTAAGTTCTACAATACAGCGCGAGATATCAGTGTGGCTGTATTTAACGAGGCGAGCGTGACTTTGTATAGTACTGTTGACTCGTTGAAGCATGCAAGGCTTAAGTCTCTTGTATGGCCTGATTTGAAGCGTCATCAAGCTGTGGGCAAGCTGGATTTTGTACACCTAGCCCATTCGAAGGAAGTAAATTACCTGCTAACGGCATTGGGTAAAAGGGTTTTAATAATTAACAAGGAAGTTCTACATCAGGAACTACCTGCATTTGATATCCTGCTTTGGCGGTTGAGAAAGCCCCAATTAATAAGGTCATTTCCATCTGCTTGGCAGGGGGAGCTTATCCTGTTGGATGGGCTTCAAAGTTCATTAAGCTTGCGGCAAAGCCAGTTTATTTTGGATTCGCTAGCACAACCCTATTATGTATTGAAAGATAATTTTGCTTATGTTTGGACTAGCAACGAAGATGGAAAATAAAAGTCTAGCTATATTAAAGGAGTATTGGGGACACGATGCGTTTCGCCCCTTGCAGGCAGAAATTATCGATTCTGTACGGCAAGGTAAGGATACCCTAGCGCTCTTGCCTACGGGTGGGGGGAAGTCCATTTGCTTTCAGGTGCCGGCTATGCTTTCGGAGGGGATTTGCATTGTGGTCAGTCCACTGATTGCGCTGATGAAGGATCAACTTGAAAATCTGCGCAAGCGGGGTATTGAAGCTGTGGCTATCTTTTCTGGGATGTCCAAAAGAGAGGTAGATATCTGCTTAGACAATTGTGTCTATGGCAAGATTAAGTTTCTCTATTTAGCACCTGAACGGCTCTATGCCGATATTGTACGCGAGCGCATCCGCTATATGAAGGTCAACCTCTTTGCCATTGATGAAGCGCATTGTATCTCTCAATGGGGCTATGACTTTAGGCCATCCTACCTACAGCTAGCGCAGCTAAGAGCATTACATCCACAGATTCCATTTATTGCCTTAACGGCTTCAGCAACCCCAAAGGTGGTGCTGGACATTCAAGAGAAGCTCGGCTTTGCCGCTCCGAATGTGTTTCAGAAGAGCTTTAAACGGGATAATCTCGCTTATATGGTTTTGCCTGAGGAAGATAAGATGGGTCGTATGCTTCGCATGATTCACAAGCTTGGGGGGAGCGGAGTGATCTATGTCCGCAATAGACGTGAGACACAGGAAGTGACCCAATATTTATTAAATCATGGGATTTCTGCGGACTTTTACCACGCTGGATTAGACATGCCTACACGTGCTAAGAAGCAGGATAACTGGATTGCACAGCGGATCCGCATTATTGTTGCGACAAATGCCTTCGGGATGGGGATTGATAAGGCCGATGTCAGATTCGTGCTGCATCTGGACATTCCAGATTCCTTAGAAGCCTATTACCAGGAGGCGGGTCGAGCCGGTCGGGATGGCAAGAAAGCCTTTCCGGTATTGATGTTTCAACAAAGTGATCGGGACCGACTTTGGAAAGCCTATGAAGATAGTTTCCCTACTGTCAAGTTTATTCAAGAGGTTTATCATCACTTAGGTAATTTCTTGCAGGTCGCCTACGGGGCTGGACGAGGAGTTTCATTTGACTTTGATGTGCTGGCATTTAGCAAGCGTTACCAGCTGCCTATTATGCCCACCTTGAGTGCGCTTAAGTTTTTAGAACGAGATGGCTGGATCACGGTGTCAGAAGCAGTTTTTATTCCTTCTAAGCTCAAGTTTGAGGTAGACTTTCAAGAGTTGTATAAGCTGCAGGTTCAATCTGCCAAATACGATCGATTAATCAAGTTAATCCTTCGGAATTATGGGGGAGCATTTGATTTTTTTATATCCATCAACGAATTTGAATTTGCGAAGAAGCTAGGCCTCCCGTATCAGGAAATAATTAGCCAACTCAAGGGACTCCAGAAGCTCGATGTTATCAGCTACTTGGAGAAGACCGATGCGCCACAACTAGAGTTTTTACAAGCACGGGTGGATTACAAGAACCTCTATATAGATCATCAATTTATTCAAGAGCGGAAGTTGATTAAGCAAGAGCAATTAGAAGCTATAGATCACTACCTAGATACGGACTTTTGTAGAAGTATAGCCATACAGGAGTATTTTGGAGAGCTCGACAAAAGTCCATGCGGAGCCTGTGATCTGTGCCTAATGCGAGCCCATGCGGCCAGCTTGCAGCCGCGACTAAGAGCGGAAATACAGCAACTGTTGTTGCAGAAACCAATGGACATTAAAACCTTGGTAAGCGGCTTAAGCATAGGCGATGATAAAAGCCGCTTAGCCCTAGTCAGAGACTTGATGGATCAGGGGCAGATAAGCCTAGAAAATGGCCTCTACAGCTGGAATCAGGACTAAGATCTGCTTTTTGACAAAGAATCCACAAAACCCTTAGCCCTTAATTTTGTTTGTTAGTTAATACTAATTATTTTTAAGTTTCAACAACGATTATAGTTATGGCTAAGAAATTATACGTATCCAATTCTACAGAGTCGTCTAGAATGTTTAAGAGCGATTTTTTAGAATCTCTAACAAAAATACACTTCAGTATTCCACTTGTTTTTTGGATTCCAGTTATTATTTACTTTATTAGAAAATCATATGTACATGGGGGGATGACGGCCGGAAGTATTTGCTTATACTTCTTTATAGGCCTAATCTTTTGGACTTTTGCGGAGTATGTCTTACACAGATGGATTTTTCACTTTCATCCCAAGTCGGCATGGGGCAAGAGGATTCATTTTATCTTTCATGGGGTACATCATGATTTTCCAAAAGATAGACTGCGTCTGGTTATGCCGCTTTCGGCAAGCATTCCTATGGCAGCTATTATCTACCTCTTGTTCTATCTGTTTATTCCTGAATTTACCTTGGCATCCTTCTTTGCAGGCTTTCTCTTTGGGTATTTAATATATGATGAGTGTCATTATGCGATGCATCATGCAAACTTTAAATCCGGCTTGTTTAAGCGTATTAAGGATCATCATATGTTGCATCATTATGCTGATCCAGAGAAAGGCTTTGGGGTAAGTTCCTATTTTTGGGATGTAATCTTTGATTCAGGCTTTAAGAAAAAGAAGAAATAGCTGCCTTAGGCAGCTATTTCTAATACCTCTACCACCTGATTAAGGCCGAGCCCCAGGTAAATCCGGCTCCAAATGCAGCTAGACAGACCAGGTCCCCGTCTTTGATGCGCCCCTCTTCCCATGCTTCACAAAGGGCTATAGGCACAGAGGCAGCTGTGGTATTGCCATATTTTTGAATATTATTGACCACCTGTTCATCCTGCAAGCCTAAGGTTTTCTGGATGTATTGTGAGATACGCATATTGGCTTGATGGGGAACCAAGAGATCAAGATCACTTGTACTGAGCCCATTTTTAGCGAGCGCCTCTTTAATGACTTCTGGGAATTTAACAACTGCTTTCTTAAATACAGCTTGACCATCCATATAGGGGAACATGCTGCCATCTTCCAACATCTCTGGAGTCATTAGCAAGCCACCTAACTCTTGTGCTGGCCAATTCGGTTTTTTATCCAACCATAAGCCTGCTCCGGAGCCCGGGTAATACATAGCTAATTTCTCTGCATCAGCCCCATCAGCGTGGAGGTGGGTGCTTAAAATACCTTTGCCCGCCTCGCTTGTAGGCTGCAGCACTGCTGCGCCAGCACCATCCCCAAAGATGACCGAGACCGCTCTCCCTTCCGTAGAAAAGTCCATAGCAAAGGAGTGTTTCTCGGAGCCGACAACTAAAATATTTTTGTACATCCCGGTCTTAATAAATTGATCCGCAATGGACAATGCATACACAAAGCCAGAGCATTGATTACGTATATCCAAAGCACCTACTTCCTTCATGCCCATTTCACGTTGCAAAAGTACAGCACAACCCGGGAAGTAATAGTCCGGAGAGAGGGTAGCGAAGATAATAAAGTCAATCTCTTGAGCTGTCGTTTTTGCACGTTCAATGGCGATTTTAGCGGCTTCAATCGCCATAGTCGTGGTAGTTTCTGTGAGTCGATCTGCATAGCGACGCTCTTTAATACCAGTTCGTTCTTGGATCCACTCATCACTAGTGTCCATAAAGCGGGTTAAGTCATTATTCGTATATATATTTTTAGGTACATAGTAACCCAAGCCAGCAATTTTCGACTGAAACATAGCGCGTATTTTTTTGATTTAGCAGCAAAACTACATAATTTTTAAAAATTAACTACTTTTGTAGCATGAGTGTAGAGACTGAACAAGAAACCTTTTCCCTAGAGGAGATCCTCGCTGTTGTAAAATCATCCAATAGACTGATCCTTTGGAATGATGAAATCAATACCTTTGACCATGTTATTCATTGTTTAACACTCCATCTGCAATACTCCGAAAACCAAGCCGCACAAATTGCTTGGAAGGTACATCATGAAGGCAAATGCACAGTCCTGGAAGGCACCTATACCGAAATGGAGATTTACCGTAAAATCCTCAAATCCGAAGGGTTAACTGTTTCAGTAGAATAATTTTCTTTAAGTAATAATACAGTTACGATAGGTTAAAGACAGGTTTTATTTCGTTTTTTTGCACAAATGAATGCACGAAACATGTTATTATATAAAAAGAACCTACTCCTTATTTTTACTTTTTTCACCCCTTTATTTCTTCTAGCGCAACAAGGGAAAATTCAAGCAACCCTTGTCGATGCACAGACGCAAGAGCCAATCGTAGGAGCTAGCGCTGCCCTGCTTCAAGCCGACTCCAAAGCCTATGTGAAAGGAGCCCAGAGTAATTTGGATGGCCTCCTAGTCTTTGATGAGCTTGCGTTTGGGGAGTACAGCCTGCGGATTACCTATGTTGGTAAGAAGGAATTACTGCACACTGGCATTAAGCTGCAAGCAGGACCAGTCTTGCAACTCGGTAAGATTGCATTAGTGGATGATGGAGCACGCCTAGAAGAGATTGTTGTGCAGGGACGCGCGGCTGAAATGGTGCTCGGCATTGATCGGAAGATTTTTGATGTCTCGCAAAGCCTAGTTAGTGTGGGGGGGACGGCATCGGACTTATTAGCAAATGTTCCAACCCTGCAAGTTGATATGGATGGCTCGGTTTCGCTAAGAGGATCTAGTGCAGTCAAAATATTAATAGATGGCAAAGAGTCTGCGATGGCAGGCAGCGATATCAACGCCCTGCTCCAAAGCTTGCCTGCAAATGCTATTGACAAGGTTGAAATAATTACGAATCCTTCTTCTAAGTATGATGCTGAAGGCCAATCGGGTATTATAAATATTATCCTCAAGAAAAATATTCGGACCGGATTAAATGGCAATATCAATGCTTCTGGGGGTTCATATCATAACTATCAAGCTGGTGTAGCCCTAAATTATAGAGACCATAAGTTTAATTATTTTGGGAGTTATAACTTTAATCGGAGAAACAACCTAGGCTCTGGCTACCGCAACAATCATTACCTAAGCAACAATAGTCAAGTTAATAATAGCGAGGAGAATAGCCGGAAATCACTGGGTAATACCGTCAAACTTGGGGTGGATTATTACCTAAATGATAAAACCACTATTGGGCTGTCTGGAAACCTAAGTATTCGCGACAATAAAAGGGATGCGGATATGTTCTATACCTATGTGAATCACCCGAAGTTTTCGGGTACAAGCCAGCGCTTATCAAATCAAACGGAGGACGATCTCGGCTATGATTTAAATCTTGATTTTACACGAAAATTTAATAGAGCAGGGGCAGAGCTAACGGCCAATGTAAGTTATGGAAGAAGCACAGAAGATGGCTTAAATGACTTTATACAGACCTACTCTTCAGGCATGCCTACCACGGCGCGAACAAATAATACAACGGAGGATGGCAAGGTTTTCAACGCGCAGCTAGACTATGTATTGCCATTTAGTGAGCAAAGCAAGTTCGAAGCAGGATATCGCACGCAAGTCATCAAGACTTTTGATACGCAATTTTCGGATACCTTAAATGTGATTGATCAAAACTACTATCCAGATTATGGAGTTAGCAATGATTTTGACTTCACAAATAGCATACATGCCTTGTACGCTAATTATCAAAATAGACTATCCAAGAAGATTGGCTTCCAGCTGGGCTTACGTGCCGAACAGACAACGCTCAATACAAGCTACTTTTCCAAGGATCCTGAGGTTGCGGTAGAGAACCTCGTTACTAAAGCGGCGCAAGATTACTTACGCTTATACCCTAGTGTCTTTTTAACCTATGATGTAGGTGCTTCAGGAGATAAAGTACAGCTGAGCTATACACGTAGAGTACAGCGACCAAGAGGTTGGCAAGTGAATCCCTTTCCTAGTGTATCAGATGATATGAATCGCAGAGAAGGAAATCCAAATTTATTGCCTGAGGATATTCATTCCTTTGAGTTGAGTTTTGCGAAGTTTTATAATAACTGGAATTTTGTAAGCTCTGCATATTACCGTAAGATGAATGATGTTGTGCAGCCTTTTATTTATGATGTAGATAATCAAGGGGTTACTTATTCTCGTTGGGAGAACTTAACGAGTACGCAGGTTGCTGGTCTAGAGTTGATTAGTAAGGTGACCCTTACAAAATGGTGGGACCTTACTTGGAATGGGAACTTCTTTTACAATAAGTTTGATGGGAACGATGCCTATGCGATTAAAGCCCAAGAAGGATTCAACTGGAATACCAACCTAAATACGAATGTAAAGTTTACCCCAACTTTAGCGATGCAGCTGAAAGGAGACTACTACGCTCCCCGCCTTATGGCTCAGGGCGAGAGTAAGGCTATGCATGGTATAGATGTAGCCCTAAAGCAGGATCTATTTGAGAAGCGTGCAAGTGTGTCCTTCAATGTGCGCGATCTATTTGATACAAGACGTTTTGGCGCCGAGTCCTATACGCCTCAAGTCAACTCTAGTTTTGAACATCGTTGGATGAAACGCAGCTTTATGCTTTCCTTCTCCTATCGTTTCGGCATGCAGGACAACAATAAAAAACGTCCACAATCAGATGGACCAGGAATGGATGATATGTCAGGAGGTTTTTAAAATAAGGATGAATTCCTTATCTTTAGTCAACAACTAAACCCCATATACTATGAAGAATAAACTTGCTTACGGAGTAGGAGCAGCCATGATGCTTGCTACACTTAGCTGTAATGCGCAAGGAAAGGCTAGTTTCGCACAACAGGCTCCCAACTATGAATTGAATACCAGCCTGCCTAAGGTGGATATAAATACCTTTAAGAAGAATAAAGAAGGAGCATATATCCTTTTTGATGGCTCTTCAATGAATGGCTGGCGAGGCTATAATAAGGATTATGTGCCATCTAAATGGTCTATTGAAGATGCTGCGCTGAAGTTTTCAAAAAAGCCAGCCGGCATCGAGAAGCCTGAGGGTGGGGATCTGATTTTTGCACATGATTTCCAAAACTTTGAATTTGAGTTTGAATGGAAGATTTCTCATGCCGGTAATTCTGGGGTTTTCTTTTTAGCCAAAGAAGTCAAGGGCCAGCCTATTTATCTTTCGAGTCCTGAGTATCAATTGTTGGATAATGATAATCATCCTGATGCCAAGCAAGGTGTGGATGGCAATAGAAAGTCAGGATCCCTTTATGATATGATCCCTGCTAAGCCACAAAATGGCAAGCCTGCAGGAGAATGGAATAAGGCTAAGATTGTGGTTAATAAAGGTAAGGTTACCCACTATCAGAATGATGTTAAAGTTGTAGAGTATACCTTGTGGACTCCAGAGTGGACGACATTATTACAAAATAGTAAATTTAGTCAAGCAAAATGGCCATTGGCTTTTGAGCTCTTGAATCATGTGGGTGGAAAATCCAAATCAGGCGTTGTAGGCTTTCAAGACCATGGCGATGATGTTTGGATTAAACAGATTACCTTAAAGGTTTTGTAAGAAATCATATTTTATAGGGGAGGCTAAGCCTCCCTTTTTTTTTGCTTTATCTTTCCGCGGCTGTTTTTTCCTTTCTGACATCTGCATTTTTAGCTAGCTCTAGTTTTTAAATTTTAACTCCCTGTAAAATATTTATTTTGTATTGGAAATATTTGTGTAAAGCTTAGCGAAGCGTTTGGTTTATAGACATTTATTTCTATATTTAATTTACTTTTTTTGATCGAAAGACCTTGCTTTCAAAAAGCAATCTAACCTCAAAGACAGTGTGAAACCATTATTAAAACCTTGATACATTTGGGTAAGCAGCGGTTGTCTAGGCCCTTCGCGTACCTGTATATCTGAAGATTGCCTTCGCTTGTTTTTGTCTGAAAAGACAATAAATCTGCGCGTAATTTAACGATTGATGCCAATGAAAAAAGCTTGCAATAGTACCTATTACGATTTACTGGAAAGGATTGCTCAGGGAGATGAAAAGGCTTTTGAAAAGTTGTATGATATATTCTGGCCTGAATTGTTGAATCATATCCTTTCTAAGATAACGGACAAACAAGCTGCGGAAGATATTTTACTGGAGCTTTTTATTTCATTATGGAAGTTACGTGCTAAAGTATTAACTATTGAATCTATCCCTGCGTATCTCTATTCAGCTTGTAGAAATCGGGTATTTACCTACTTGCGTAAGCAAAGCTTATACCTGAATCATATAGAATTAGCCGACGATCTGGTATTGGATCCCCAGGAGTGTATAGAGGATCGACTTTACTACCGCTACTTACTGGATTTAGTAGAAAGGGAGATAGAGGACTTACCAGAAAAATGTAGGGAAGTTTTTAAGCTCAGCCGCTTTTCCTACCTCAGCAATAAGGAAATTGCAGATCGACTTTTAATTTCGGAGTCTACTGTAGAAAACCACATTAACAAAGCAATCAAACGTTTGAAAACCTCTTCTGACAAGGTTCTACTCTTTATTCATCTTTTTTTTTAGTATGCAGTAGGTGCTAAGTAGTTTTTCATAGTCTTCTTAATGTATTGTATTACATAAGTCTACTTAGAAACTGAGTTATGAAGCATGATATCAGTTTTATAAAAGAAATTAAAAATTACTTGTTAGGCAAAGAGAGCCCTTTAGCGCGAAAGAAATTGTACCAACTGTATGATGAACTTTCCAATGAGGTGGACCTCACGGAGAAAGAGCAATTTGGGATTGCCCAGAAGACAAGGCGACGCATTCAACAGGCGATATCACAGCAAAACAGAAGCCCAAAGGCCACAATTGTGTATGCTAGGGCGGCGATGATAGCTGCATCCCTCTTGATTTTTGGTTTTATAGCCTTGTTTTTGACAAGTCCCTTTTCTCAAAACCAGCCTAATCAAGCCAGCTTGCCAATCCCTGGTGAAGACTACACGGCGCTTTTCTTTCCTTGTGGTGAAACGCTAAATATGGATCATGTGCAGGCAGGCGATAGTGTTTTATTTGCTGGCAATCTGATTAGAAAAAGTAGCGATGGCGTGATATCTTGTATGCAACTGACTGAAGAAGCTGCAGTGTCCGTCTTCCATATCTTGCAGACACCACGTTCAGTCAAAGCCGAGATTCTACTTTCAGATGGCACAAGCATTCTGCTAAATGGAGGTTCAAAATTGTATTACCCTGTGCAGTTTGGGACTGGAAATAGAATTGTAAACTTGGAAGGAGAGGCCTTCTTTGATGTGCAAAAGACAGCAGCTGAAAGTCATTTTTTAGTCCTGACTGATGGGCAGTGTACCGAGGTCTTGGGGACAAAGTTTAATATAAAGGCTTATGCCAATGAAGATGAAGTTACAACCTTGCTGGAAGGACTGGTGAAAATCTCATTGGTAGATGATCACTCCAAGCATATTCTTTTATCATCTGGTCAACAAGCCGTGGTAAAAACTGAACATATAAAGATTAAATCAGTAGATACGCAGCCTGTTTTAGCTTGGACAGACAATGTCTTTCACTTTAATGGCATGAATACCGCTGAAGTTTTTGAGGAGATAGCGCGTTGGTATGACATTCAAATTCATTATCAGGAAAGCCTATATATGGTACCCTATGTCGGAAAAATACCAAGAGATCTATCCCTAGACAACCTTATTAATGTACTTTCTTATGCAGATTTCAAAGTCCGCGTAATAGTCGATAAAAAAAATATAACCAACTTAATTATTAACTAACCTATAGCTTAAATTATGAATAAAAACTTATACCCAACCTAATCGATATGCAGGGCTAAAAAGAAATCCGGAAGATGTTGTCGCATATCCCGGATCATTTTCTGTTTGGCTCATAGCATAGCGTAATTTATAGAGAATAACACTGTTTTTATAACCTAACAAACCAAAAATAATGAATATTTACCATAACCTACTCTTGTGGAGGGAAGGGTTGTTTCGGGTACCCCATAAAGTCAGCTCTCAGGAGCATGGCAAGCAACCCCTTAGACATTCTCGGCAAGCTATACTCCGAAGAAGTATCTCCAATGCAGTAATTATGAAAGTCCATCTCGTAACACTGCTTGTGTTATTTGGCCTGTTTCCAGTATATGCCTTAACATATGGACAGCAAGTAACTTTAGTGGCCAAACAGGCGAGCCTGGAGTCGCTCCTGCATGATATTGAAAAACAAGCAGATTATAAGTTTTTATACAAAGAACACGATATAAAGAATGTTCAGCAGATTACAGTTAACCTGAAGAATGTACCAGTCCGGGATGCCCTAAATGAAATTTTGAAAGACAGCAAATTGCGCTTTGAAATATTTGAAAAGTCGGTGGTGCTTAAAAAAGCATTAGCTGGCTCTGCAGCTATTCATAGCACCGAGGAGTCTACTTTATCCGAGGCTAATCGAAGCAGTGGACAGCAGGTATTAAGTGGGCAGGTCCTAAATGAAAAAGGGAATCCCATGGCCGGCGTGTCTATACAGGCTAAACGCAAAAGTGGACATTCCTTTATCACGCAGACTGATGAAAAGGGAAATTTTTCCTTTCCTTCCATACATGGCTTGTCTGCGCAAGAAAGCATTGCTTTGATCTTTACCTATATCGGTTATCACGATTTTAAGATGGATGTTAAGGCAGATTTTGCTGGTCCCCTAAATATAAAGATGGTTCCCGAAGATCAGACTGTGGAAGAGGTGGTGGTTACCGGCTATACGGATATTAAGAAAGAAACCTTTACAGGCGCGGCTACCACCATTACCAGAAAGCAATTGGAGAAATATAATAACAATAATATCTTTTCCATCCTACAAACGTTGGACCCAGCCTTTAAAATTGATCAAGGGGTGCAGTCGGGTTCCAACCCTAATGTTATTCCAGAAATTAATATTAGGGGGGTAGCAACAGTAGGTGGCTATTTGGTAAATGCACCATTAGTTGTTATTGATGGCTTTGAGTCATCATTGCAGATTTTGTACGATATGGACATCAATCGTATTGAGAGCATTACCATCTTGAAGGACGCAAGCTCTACGAGTCTCTATGGTTCAAGGGGTAGTAACGGGGTTCTTGCTATAGAAACTAGACTTCCCAAGGCGGGTAAATTTACTATAAATTATAGTGCCAGGCCCTCGGTGACCGTGGTGGATTTATCTGATTATAATTTGATGAATGCAAGCGAAAAGCTAGAGTATGAACTTCTTGCTGGGGTTTATGACGCGAACAAATCTTCCTTTCTTGAATCTGACGAAAGGGTGCTGGATCAAGAGTATCTGGACAATCTCTATGCCTATAGACTAAATAATGTAAAGTCGGGGGTAGAAAGCTACTGGTTGTACCAACCCGTGCAATCTACCACTTCGATCAATCATAGCTTACGCATGGAGGGCGGTTCAGGAGATACAAGATACAGCTTGACTGGTGATTACAATGATTTTAAAGGAATTATTAAGGGCTCCGGTCGGATACAGGGCGGCGCCTCTTTTAACCTCAATTATCGACTAAGGGATAAAATAACCTTCAATAATATTGCTTCTTACCAGTATTCAAAAGCTTATAACAGCCCCTATGGTGATTTTTCAATTTATGGACAGATGAATCCTTATGAAAGAATCTATGAAGATGATGGTACGTATACCACGATATTGTCTGGGCAGTCTGGCTTTTACTCGGGTGGCGAAACGATTTACAACCCACTTTACAATACTAGTCTTGGATTTAGAGATGATGATCGTAATTATTCTATCTCGAATAATGCGGCATTGGACTGGTTTGTATCCCCAGAATTTAGAATAAGGGCTAGAGGTATGCTATCGCGGTCCACAAATGATTCAGACATGTATATTTCCCCATTTCATACCGTTTATTTTACAATTAACGAAAAGGAGCAAAAGGGCTCCTATAGTGTTAAGACTAGTTCAAGTACCCAAGTGAGTGGAAATGTAACGCTCCAATACAGCAAGAGCTTAGGACAACATGTGTTTAATACGAATGTTATGGGGGAAATCAGGTCAGGTCGGTCCACAAGCAATAGCTATCAAGTGACAGGCTTCACGGATGACCGTTTTATATCACCTTCAATAGCCCTTAGATATCCAGAGAACTCCTTGCCAATTAGTAGTGACGCCCCCAGAAATGCGGTTGGATTTTTAGGTTCCTTGTTTTATACCTTTAATAATCGCTATGTCGTGAGTGGAACCTATAGAACCGACGCTTCATCATTGTATGGCAAGCAGAATAGATTTGGTTACTTCTGGAGTACTGGATTAGCCTACAATATACATCGCGAGCCCTGGTTTCAAAACAAGTATGTCAATTGGCTTCGGTTGCGAGCTAACATTGGTACCAATGGTTCGGAAAGCTTTAATGCCGATATGATACGTACTGCATACCGCTTTATCTCCGGGAAATATTATTACAATCAGTATTCCGCAAGTTATACCTCACAAGGTAACCCGTCAGTAAAGTGGCCTGTGGTTCGGCAGTTGAGTTTAGGTGCGGAAATGGGGATTTTCAATGACCTAGTATCCCTTGGTTTTTCATTTTATGATAAGACGACCAAGGATATGATCTCTACAATTACTGTTGCGCCTTCATTTGGCTTTGCGGGCAATACCTATTATCAGAATTTAGGGAAGGTCAATAACAGGGGCTATGAATTGACCACGAATTTCCGGCTTTTACAAAGTGAGCGGCAGGATTTTAGTTGGTATATGGCTGTTGGTGCTGCCTACAATAGGAGTAAGTTACTGGAGATCTCGCATCAGTTACGTCAATTGAATGAGTCATTGGTGGTAAAGGATAATAAAGGTCGAATTATTAAGCCCAGTTCCTATTATGATGAAGGTGAATCCTTGACAAATATACGTGGGGTACGTTCTTTGGGTATAGATCCAGCATCGGGTCGCGAGATGTTCCTGGATAGAGATAACGATATCACCTATACATGGGATGAAAGGAATCAAGTAGTGATTGGGAATTCAGAGCCCAAGGTTTTTGGGAATCTGAGTACGACCTTTAATTACAAACGGTTTTCGGTGCAGGTTGCTACCAATTATTCCCTAGGAGGCGATGTCTATAATCAAACTCTTGTCAATAAGGTTGAGAATAATGATCCGCTTGTTAATGCGGATAAAAGGGTGCTACAAGAGCGTTGGCAAAAGCCTGGTGACAAAGCCTTGTATAAGGCCTTACAGGACCAAGGAATTACGCAAGTGTCTAGTAGGTTTGTGCAAAAAGAAAACTACCTCCGGATAACAAGTCTTAACATCAATTATGATGTGCCAAGCCAAATTATAACTAAATATAAAATTTTAAGATTAGGGCTAAATTTCTCTATGAATGACATGTTCAGATTCAGTACTGTCCGCATGGAAAGAGGTCTTGATTATCCCTATGCTAGAACCTATAATTTTGGTATAACTGCAAGTTTATAAACTATGAAAAAGATATTGATATTGTTGACTTTGTCGCTTATGCTCATAAGCTGCCAGAAATTTTTGGATATAATCCCTCAAGATAAGGCTTATAAAGAAGATTTGTTACAAAATCGTAGCGGCTTTGAGATGGCTCTGTCAGGAGCCTATACGGATCTAAATGCAAGGCAACTCTATGGAAAGGAGTTGAAATTTGGTTTTATGGAGACCTTGGTAGGTAGCTATAGCTTAATGGGAAACAGCCATCCCTATTATAGGAGCTATAATCATCATTACACCTACCCTGAATTCTTACAATATTCAAATGCTATTTGGGGCGGTTTGTATGGTATCATTAATCAAGCGAATAATATTTTAGAAGATGTGGATAATATTATAGATGATCCATACTATAAAATTGTTAAAGGTGAAGCGCTGGGGATTCGGGCTATGTGCCATTTCCAATTGTTGAAAATTTTCGGACCTGTTATTAAGCAGGAAGGATTAAATGCGATTGCGATTCCTTATCGAGATGCGGTAGTATTTACCGCTACCAAATTCAGTACCGCAGGTGAAGTTATAGCGAAGCTTAATAAGGATTTAGATGAAGCTAGAAAGCTAATGGAAGACGACCCGATAAGGAAGAGTTCCAGAACTGCTGATTTAAATCAAACTAGGCATGCCAACTATAATAGCTTATTGGATCGTCGTGGAAATAGGATGAATTATTTTGCGATTGTTGGCTTTCAGAGCCTGCTGGCGCAATGGGAAGGGAATCTGCAAAAGGCTGCGGAGTATGCCGAAGAGTTGATTCAGGAGTTCGATGAGCACAAGGTTATTACACTAGCTCAGGAAAATGATATCAATAATGAGTCTACAAGAAGATTGCCAAGGGAAAATATATTTGCTTTGATTAATCAAGATTTGCGATTATCGGCTTTAACTGTTTTTCCAGAGCCTAGCGGTAATACGATTATAGCTACTCGGCATTTAGTCCCCAACTACCGTTGGTTAGGTGATAATCTTTATATCTCTGGACTGCATGGATCAAATCAGGATGGTCGATTTATTTTAAATCATTGGTTCTCTGTTTTAAGTGGAGGGGCGTACCTGGTAAATAAGTATGACTTTCGGAGTACCGCGAATTTTTATTCCCCAGATTTAGATGCTGCGCTTTTTGAGGTGAAAGTAATCAGCTTGCATAATATTTATATGGTCGCCGCAGAGTATTATGCAGTTACAGATAAGGAAAAGGCGATTAGCTATTTAAATAAGGTTAGAAATGCGAGGGGCATCCGGAATAATATTGTTTATACATCGAATATGAGCGATGTTCTTATTCAGAATACGGTCTTTGCTGAAGTACGAAAAGAAGCCTTTGGGGAGGGGTATTTATTTACGGAATACAAACGCTTGTTTAAGGAGATTGATAGACCAATCCCTGTTAAAGAAAGTTTAAATCTGTTTAAGCTTCCTTATCCAGTACATGAACTGACTAACAACCCGCAAGAAAATTTGTAATTATGAAAAATAATATAATAGTTGTTTTACTACTTTTTCTCTTTACACAGTGTAAGGAGAATGAAAATATAGGGAAGTACAATAATGCGGATAGCTACATTTATTTTGGTTATTTAAACAGTGATATACATGCTACAGAAAAATTTATGGATAGCATCCACTATAGTTTTGCATTAGATAATAACCCAGACCGGCAAGATATAACGATAGATATCCCCGTTAATATTGGGGGCTTAGCGATTAATAGTGAGCGCAAGTATAGTTTTGTTGTCTCCCCAACCTCCGAGTTTAATCCGGATATCGTACAGATTTCTGAGCCTATAATTCGTTCGGGTCGGTATATAGATTCCTTGTCGGTAACGATTCAAAAAGCCGACGAGCTAATGACAAAGAAGATGAAAATCGTTTTGGAGTTGCGGCCCAATAATAACTTTCAACTAGGCAATTATTACAACCGACAATTTAAAATAAGCTTTGACAATATTCTCGAAAAGCCTGAGTGGTGGGATATATGGGATGATTACTTTGGTCCATATTATAAAGAGGTATTTCAACAATGGATGCGCATTTACTATCTCGGATTAGACCCAACACCTGACTACTATGGAAGTTCTTCGGGACCCTATTATTATTGGAATAGGATGCCCGACTTTACTAGTGAGCGTATCTTTCCAGTTACCATGATGATGATCGAACGATTGAAGAAATACTTTGAAGACAATGTTGTACATCCGAATAATAATCCCAATCAGGAACGGATCTTATTACCTTAAAAATTATGAAAAGATTATTAAACTATATATTCCTATTGAGCTTGCTGCTTTGTTCAGCTTGTTCAAAGGACTTCGGGAATTATGACTATTCAAAAGTCAATGATATTTCCATTGTAGAGGGGGTTCTAGCTGGAGATCGAGTTGAAAACCGTATTTACCGCGTTATTTATGAAAAGGAATTAAAAATTATGCCTGTCGTGACAGGGACTTTAAGTGGTTCGGATGTCTCCCAGCTAGCCTTTGCTTGGTATATTGATGGGGAGTTAGTTTCGGAGGAACAGAATCTTGTGTTCAAGGCGGATAAGAAAATTGGTCAGGTAGTTGGGAATTTGAAGATTTTAGATAAAAGTAGCTCCATTAGTAAGTCCTATAATTTTTTTGTGGACATAATAAATAGTTTTAAACTTGGCTACTATATCCTTTCTGAAAATGCCAATCAAGAGGCAATGCTCTATACCATATCCAGTGTAGATGAAACACCCATAGTAGAGCGGCTAAACGTGCCTTCTTTTAATAATTTAGGCAAAAATCCAATTTATCTGGGAGGCTACCATGTAGAAAGTATGTACGATTTTCTAGATTACTGGAACGTTATTTTTCTAGGTGTTAAAGATGCAAAATATCCAGTGATGCTGATTGACTCAAGGCGTTTTTTACCCTTTAGGCTCTACAATAGCAGTTCCTATATCGGAGATGGCGATTTTGAGTTTTCTCCTTCACAAATATGGTCTGACCTAGAATCAAATAATGATCACGTATATGCAAATAACAAGGGTAAATTACATCTATTAACTAGAGGGGTAATTAGTGAAGTAAAATATCCAAATGATCCATGGAATTATTCAATGGCTTCAAATGGCTTGTTTAGACCTTCACTATATCTATCCGCCGATTATTATAGCAGTCGGTACACGGCCTTTTATGATAATCTAAATAAAACCGTAAGGATGTTAACCAATAAAGATGGGCGCTTGTTTAGTTTTAATGAATCTCATGATGATGCTATAGATGCTTCCCTACTTGATGGACATGAGTTTTTGTTTGGAAGTAATTACATGTATGGTAAAAAAGATGTAATGTTTACCTTTTTAACCCGCAAGGACAATAGATTACACTGTTTTGAGGTCGGCATTGATGAATATGGACCGAGCCAGATGGAGGAATTGGGTTCAATTGATATTTTATCCTATGCTCCAATTACCAAAATATTATTTAACGAATCAAGGCGGCAGTTTCAAATTGCTATGGGTAAGACAATCTATACGATGGATGCAAGGGCTACAAATCATGACTTGGAACTCAGGGAGTATGTTACCTTACCCGCTGATGCAAAAGGTAATATATCTGATTTTTCTATCGGGAGTATGCATGATTCCAATTACAATCCCAATTTATTACTTATTTCCACCTTTGATCAGTCTTTTTCTGGGGATAAAAAGTCTTCTATTTATATCTATAACAGATATACTCAAGAATTATTCTACTCCTATGAGAATTGTGTTGAGCAGGTTAAGGGCTTATACGTTGGTGTATAGGTTGTTGCCTCAGAATAAGTCGGTATAAAGAGGGAGGCTGTAGGCCTTCCTCTTTTATTAAAATATAGTTTGTAATTCTTTTAAATCCTGGATCATATGCTTGACATCTCCTGGCTGCTCAGCTCCAATTGCATTGAAAAATATCGCATCCATTCCATAATTCTGTGCACCGCGAACGTCAGCATCCAAATTGTCGCCTATCATAATGGAATTGTTGGCTGCGGCATTCCCGTTTTTTAGGGCATAGGCAAATATTTGAGGATGCGGTTTGTTAACACCTACATTTTCAGAGATCACGATTGTCTTAAAATAAGGTCCTAAATTGCTGTGTATAAGCTTCTTTTCACAGGCTTCCTTAAAGCCATTGGATATTAAGTGTAAAGTGTACTTATCCTGTAGATAGCTCAAGGTCTCATGCGCATGGGGGAAGAGGTTCGTCTTGGTAGGACAAATTGCTAAATATTCTTCTTCAAACTGTGTTGGAAATAGGTTAGGGTCAACACCTAATTGTTCAAATGTATCTGCAAAGCGTGCTTTGCGCAGAGTTGCCTTGTCTATTTTACCATGATGGTACAACTCCCAAAGGCGATGATTGTTTGCGGTATAGGATGCAATAAATGCTGCTGAACTTTCTTGATTAAATAAATTATCAAAATTGTATTGGTAATACAATTCATGGAGGGTCTCCTCCGCATTTCGATCAAAATCCCAAATGGTATGGTCTAAGTCAAAGAAAATATCTTTTTTCTGAAAAAACATATGCAAACTTACCTAAATTCGTTTGTAGAAGCAATATTATTGCAAAAGGGATGGTTGTAGCCATTGGATAACATATAGCTTATCTTTAGGGAAAGCAGATAAATCCAATCTTCCGATTAGTGTCAAAATCGGTATACTATTCTCTTTAGGAACTGCAAATGGTTACTTTTGTATAGATTCAAATTTTAACGATGAGAAAAGCGCTAGTCCTCTTTTATTTTTTGGTGTTTTATGCAATTATGCAGCTGTGTTGGTGGGGCTATCTCCTGGTGCAGTATGAGCCAGAACGGAAGGGGATGATTATAGGAGAAGGCATCTTCTTTCTTTTGATTTTTATTTGGGGGGCCTTGCGTTTGAAGAAGTTGTTTTCTAGAGAACATAAGTTGCAACAGCAGCAACAAAACTTCCTCTTAGCTGTTACGCATGAATTGAAATCCCCATTGGCATCCGTAAAATTGTATATACAGACTATACTTAAGCGGGAGTTAGAGCCTGAGCAGCGGCAGATGTTTTTATCCAATTCCTTAAAGGATATAGAGCGTTTGGATGACTTAGTGGAGAATGTATTATTGACTACCAAATTGGATAATCGTAGTTTTAACCTACCAAAGGAAGATTTTGATCTTACGAGTATGATTGCTACAGTTGTAGACCGATTACAGAAAAATGCCTGTCGTACACAAGTGATTAAGCCCCAGCTGGAAGAAGGAGTAGTGATACATGGAGATAAGTTTGCGATTACGAATGTGGTAAACAATCTGGTTGAAAATGCAATTAAATATTCGCCACCTTGTGCCAATGTAGTTGTAAAGTTGAATACTCAAGCGGATGGTCGAATAATATTTTCGGTGACAGATCACGGTCCGGGTATCCCAGAAGAAGAAAAAAAGTTTATATTTAATAAGTTTTATAGAGTAGGCAATGAATCTACACGTAAAACTAAAGGCACTGGTTTAGGGTTATATATTGTGAAAACCGTATTGCAAAAACATAACGCCTCCATAAAAGTGAAAGATAACACTCCTACAGGGAGTATTTTTGAAGTAACATTTGAGAATTA
>JASLCA010000181.1 GCA_030146225.1 Sphingobacterium sp.
ATGCCTTTTGCGAGCTCTTTGCCATTGATGCTTTGACTCGAGAGTAGATCTTCATTGAAACCATGTCGTCTACTGCCTAGCACGTCATTCGTACGTTGACTTAAATCAAAGCCCGCGAGTATATTTAGGTAATGCTTCTCTTGGAAGTTTTTGACATAATTTACTTGGTTACGGGTCGCTATTTGACGTTGATTATTGTTGCTATAATCTAAAATTGCGCCCAAAGGGATGTGCTGTACGATTTTACCATCTTGGTCGTAATTGGTGAAGCGGTTGATTAACCTCCGCGCAAAATAACTTTCTTGATCGTAGGTGTTGGATTGCGATCCTTGGTTGCGTTCGAAAGTAAAGTTGTTGCTTAGGCTTAAGCCCTCCATCAACTTCCAGTCCAGGCCAAAGATTGCGCGCATGCCAAAGCTATTGCTTTTGTTCTTTGCCAGCTCATTATTACGTACTAGGTTAAGGCTGTTGTCTAAGTAGCCATCCGCCATCAGACGTTCATTCTCTATTCTATTGAAGCTGTAGTAATTATTGATGGGCTGTCCATTTTCATCCATCAGGAGTTGATAGGGTTGTAGCGCACGTATCTCTGATGCTAATCCTTCCATGCCTTGTTTACCCTTGCCTAGGCCTAGGGAGATGTCTGAACGCAGGCTGACAAAGTCCGCTAGCTTGTATTGCATGCGATTGTTGATATTCAGTGATTCCTGTTGGGTTCCCTTGGTACCTGCCAGATCCCTTTGGTAGTTGGCTGAGCTGTAATAGTTAAAGTTGTTTGCGCCTCCATGTATGCCTATAAAATGGCTTTGATTTATTGCTGGACGCAATAATAACTCGTTTATTTGTTGTTGATTGTCTAGGATAGAGAGTGCTGCCAACTGCTGGTCTCTTTCTTCGAGGCTAATGTCTTTCCGATCATAGGCATTGAGGATGCCTATTGACTGGGAATATCCTGCGGAAGAGCCGTCAAAAATTCTTGCCTCAATATAGCCCTTGTCGTACTGTTCCTTTTCGTAGTCAATCACAGTGTTGGCATCTGCCCGATGCAATGCTTTATAATCAGGACGGAAACCTATCCGCAGATTGCCTGCATAGTTGATTTTGTTTTTACCGGCCTTGCCTTTTTTTGTGGTGATTACAATCACCCCATTTGCTGCCTGCGAACCCCATACCGCAGCGGCGGCGGCATCTCTCAGCACCGTTATATTTTCAATCTCATTGATATTTGGCATCAGCGTGGCTACAAAGCCATCTACAACCATCAAAGGGGCAGTACCCGCCTTTAAGGAACTTCCTCCTCGAATACGTATGTCCACGGCTCCTTTCGGGCTGTTGTATACGGATAAGCCTGGAACCGCGCCTTCTAATAGACGATCTAAACTTGTGTTATTCCGCTTTTCGATTTCATCAGCAGAAAGACTGAAATAAGAACCTGAGGTATTGGTCTTGTTATAGCTTTGGTAACCACTGTGGACGATGTTTACTTCTTCAATATGTTCATTATTTGGAAGTAGCTGTATTACGATTGATTCTTTTTCATTCGTAACACTATAGTCTTGTGGCCTGTATCCAACATAGGTAATCAGCAGATGTACTGGAAGTTTGCCAGTCTTAATATGAAAATGCCCGTTGGCAGCCGAACTTACCGAGTTGTAGTGCCCAGAGCTGCTGTACTTAATCGTTGCTCCCGCAATAGGATTGCCTGCTTCATCAATAATCCGCCCGTTTATCTGTTTTTGGGCTTGATCTTTTTGCATGGCCAGCTTATTCGGATCAGCCTTGATCATAATGGTTTTCTTATGCATGGTATACGTAAAGGGCAGATCTTCAAACAGGCTGTTGAGCACCTTTTTAATGTCCCCTTGAGTATCGATGTCTACCTTGATATTGGAAAGGTCCTGACCTTCCCAAAAGAAATGGTAGCCATTGTCTTTCTTCAGCTTTTCGAAAACTTGGTTAAGGCTTTCTTGTTTCGCTTTGATGGTGATGGTCTGACCAAATGCATAAGTAGGATTGCTTTGTAAGAGGTACAGGCTTAGCATAGCCATACTCATGTGCCGTATGGTGGGATGCTTAAGCTTCCCCCAGGTTGCTCCTAAAGTAAAGTTTTTCATAAATGTAGTTAGGATAATTATTGTTTTTTAGTTAGTGTGATTCGTATTTTTTGGTTTTCATTTCGGATACTATATTCCAGCTTTTCCTGTATCAGGATGTTGAGCACTTCATTGAGGCTGTAGGATTTTGGAATATCCCCATAGTATTGTCCAAGGGGTAAGTTTTCTTGCAATTCAAATGTTACGGGATACCAGCGTGCGAGTTGTTGACATACCTGTGGAAGGCTTTCCCCATGGAAACTAAAGTACCCATCTCGCCAAGTTTGAGGGGATTCTTCACTGATATTTTTAAAGTCCAAGAGTTCGGATTCTCGGTTGAATATACCTTGTTGCCCAGCGGCAAGCAGGACGGATTGGTTAACCTTATGGCTTGCATCAAGGGTTTGCAGTTTGATGGAACCTTCGAAGAGACTGGTTTGGGTGATGGGGTCTTCAGCAAAGTTCTTAATGTTGAACTTTGTGCCAAGTACTTCAACGCGCTGACGTTCACTATGTACGATAAATCGATTTGTATTCCCTTTGGACGCTTGGAGCCTGTTCACATCGAAGTAGGCTTCCCCTTTGAGGTAGACATTCCTTTGTTCAGACTTCATCAATAGGGGGAAGCTAAGCTCGGAGCCTGCATTTAGCCATACTTTGGTGCCATCGGGAAGCAATAACTTCACCTCTGTGCCTATTGGGGTTCGCACCGTATGCATACGGTCGTGTAGCTGTTGCTCGCCCTGGTACTCATAAGCAATATAGCCTTCTTGAGTACGGTAGAGGAGTAGGTCAGCGGTGCGTATACTGTCAAGTGGATTTAGGGTGTTGAGCGCGATGCTTTTGTTGTCGGCTGTAATAAACTCTGCGCTGGCGCTGCTATCCACTGTGACTATAAATGTTTTTGAGGTTTGCGAGCTGCGGTAAGGATTTAGGGTAATGCTTAAGCCCAGTAGGACTAAGGCAGCAGTAGCGGCCCAAGCATATTTCGCAAAGTTGATTTGTTTTTTGCTCCTTTGTAGCGGCAATTGATCACTGATGCGAAGGAGTCTTTGTTCCATCTCATGCCTATCTATTTCCACCTGATCTTCCGCACGCTGATTGTACCAACGGTAAAGCTCGAGTTGCTCGGCTGATTGCAATTCACCCTGACGATGCTTATCGAGTAATTCTTGTATTCTTGCTGGTATCATAATCCTTAAGCTAGCTGTATTATATGTATGACAAGCAAGTAGGGCCTAGGATATAGCGGACTGCTGATTTTTTTTAGGAAATAGCAGCTAAAATCAGAATGGCTTGTAATACTTTGCCTCTTAAGATTTTTAAGGCATTGGATACCTGTAGCTTAGAGGTGCCTTCGGTAATATGTAATAATTCAGCTATTTCTTTATGACTTAATCCTTCTTGACGGCTTAATAAGAATACCTGACGCATACGTTCTGGGAGTTTTTGGATTTCTTGCTCAATAATGCTGGCAAGCTCCTTCTCTAATAAGCTTTGATCAGCGGATTCTTCATGAATCGCTGGCTTAAGCAGGTTGTACTTTAGATACTTGTCTATTACCTTTTGATGGCTGAGCTTGTTGAGTACTGTATTGCGAACCGTACGATAGAGGTATGCCGCCAATTGAACATTGTCAGGAATTTGTTCTCGCTTTTCCCATAGATTACTAAATACTTCCTGGATAACATCTTCCGTTTCATCCATATCCCTAAGTATTCGAAAGGCATGCCTAAATAGGATTTCTTTATACTGATGAAAGGCAAGGGCAAAGGCTGTACTATTTCCTGCTTTTATAAGCTTGGCAAAATCCTTTTCTTGAATGCTATCTGTTTTCATTTGGTAAGCTACTGCTTCCAACTTTAGAATCTCTTTTCACTTTTTTAGAGAACTGTGCTGGTTTAGTCCTGCCAAATCTAAGGAATGAGGGCTGTATATCCAAAAGCTAGTTTAAATGCTTAATGGGCCTCGCAGTTATTAGCCTATTTTAGAGCCTATCTGAAGAAAGCAGAAGATCCTTGATCTTGTCACTTTAGCCATAAATAGCAGCTTAATGCAAGGACTTTTTCTTATTTATCAATTTTTATTCGAATTTATTGTGAGTTCATTGCATATTGTAGTGGGTTGTTGCTGGAAAATCATTGATTTATGCCATTGATGTCATTTCGTAAAAGAAGTTTTCCTACTTTTTGCCTACCTTTGCATGCTTAATCGGATGTATTAATCAGCGCGCGCGAAATCAGTCTTTTGATCTATTGCTTAGGCGAAAGATAAGTCTTGACAGAAATGGTATTTTAACTGTGTTAATAGCTACAAAAGTTATAGGTTAAAATTAGCCTAGAGCAAAGCTCATTTCTTTTCGGCAAAGCAGCGGTCTAACCTATACTTTTTTAATTTATAGGATAGCTGTTTTAAGTAGCGTAGCGGGTCTTTAGAATAGCAGCTGTATTGAAAATCCTCGGTCACAATGGTTGACTTGGATAGAGTTTAAATATTTATTTGTACTGTAGGCAAGGACTTTAAGTTCAGCGCATATGGTTGATCGCTAAAAGCAATTTCAACTTAATAAAAAAAGTAGTAAAAGATGAAACGAGTAGTAGTAACTGGACTAGGAACCGTAAATCCCCTTGGTAATGATATCAGCACCTTTTGGAATAATATAAAGTCAGGCAAGAATGCAGGACAAAAAATATCACGTTTTGATGCATCTAGATTTCGTTCACAAGTAGCCTGTGAGGTTCAAGATTTTGATCCCACTAGCTTTTTAGATCGCAATGAGATTAAACGTACGGATCTTTTTACACAGTATGCCTTAGCAAGTGCTGCTCAAGCGATGGAAGATGCAAATCTGGATTTACCATCCATGGATCCATTTGACATCGGCGTTATCTGGGGAGTAGGACAAGGTGGAATGCAAACATTTGAATCAGAAGTTGAGAACTATGTTAATGGTGATTACAACCCAAGATTCAACCCTTTTTTCATTCCCAAGTTATTAGTTAATATGGCGGCCGGCATGATCTCTATGAAATATGGCTTACAAGGTATTAACTATACACCTGTTTCGGCTTGTGCTACAGGAAATACGGCTATTATGGATGCCTTCAATTATATCCGCTTAGGTAAAGCTAAGGTGTTTGTTACGGGTGGTTCAGAAGCTGGTATTACTTCAGCATCCTTTGGAGGCTTTTCGGCTATGAAGGCGATGAGTACCCGCAATGATGATCCTCAAACGGCTAGTCGTCCATTTGATAAAGATCGCGATGGCTTTGTGATGGGCGAGGGGGCAGCTGCCTTAATTCTTGAAGAGTACGAGCATGCTAAAGCAAGGGGCGCAAAAATCTATGCTGAACTGGTTGGGGCTGCGATGACAGCTGATGCTTATCATATGACTTCTCCGCATCCAGAAGGTTTGGGCGCGGCAAAGGCTATGCAATTGGCGCTTGAAGAAGCTGGCTTGCAACCCGCAGACGTGGATTACCTAAATCTACATGCAACCTCTACACCAGTGGGCGATATTGCCGAATTAAATGCGGTACAAAAGGTGTTTACGGGCAGTAGCAACCTGCATGTAAGTTCGACCAAGTCTATGACCGGTCACTTGCTGGGAGCAGCAGCAGCTATTGAAGCTATTATTGCCATTAAGAGTATCAATGATAATATTGTTCCAGCTACAACCAATGTATTAGAATTGGATGAAAATATTCCAGCAGGCATTCAGATTGTGATTAATAAATCCCTAGCTAAGCCAGTTAAGGTTGCCATGAGCAATGCCTTTGGCTTTGGTGGTCACAATGCAACTGTTGTATTTAAAGCATTAGAAGCTTAATAAGCTTATCAAGCTACTATAGAAAAAATCCCGAGGCAGATGCCTCGGGATTTTTTTATATGCAATTAGGCCTACTATGCCTTTTGATGCGCATACCGCTTGGATCCAGCGACGCAGAGAATAACCGCAAACATGGTGCAGATTAGCCAGATACTAATCTCCTCATGTAGGATGCTGGCTGCTAGTACGAGGCCCAGGAAGGGCTGTAAAAGTTGCAGCTGTCCCACAGCGGCAATCCCGCCTTGTGCCAGTCCCTTATACCAGAATATAAAGCCTACCAACATGCTGAATACCGCAATATAGCCCAGTCCAATCCAGGCCTTTAAGCTGACCTGTTCAAGGTTATTGGGCAAAAGGTATATAATTAAAGGCAGCATAATAGGAAGGGCGATTACCAGCGCCCAGCTAATAACTTGCCAACCGCCCAGTTGTACGGAAAGCTTTGCGCCCTCCGCATAGCCAAGGCCACAGAAGATAATGGATAATAGCATAAGGCCATCCCCCACAAGGGATGTGCTCTCCCCTTTAGAAAAAGCAAAGGCCATCACCAAGCCTGCTCCAAAGACGGAAAACAACCAAAATAGCGGCTGTGGTCTTTCGCTCCCGCGTAATACCGCAAATACGGCTGTACTCAGCGGCAACAAGCCTACAAATATAAGGGAGTGCGCGGAGCTAATATAGGCCAAGGCGAGTGCACTTAACAAGGGAAAAGCAATAACTGCACTGATCGCAACAATAAACAAAGAAGGAAGCTGCGCTTTTGTGGGGCGCTTCTCCTTAAACAAGAGTAAGGCCATTAATGCTAAGATACCCGCTAGGCCAGCGCGTGTAACTGTTACAAAGGAAGGGCTCATGTCCATAACAGCTAGCTTTGTGGCGGGCATAGATCCACTGAAAAGGATTACGCCGATCAAGCCGTTAATCCAACCCAAACGTTGATTTTTTTTACTGTGATCAGTCATGTGTTGCATCGTCTATAATAAGGTTTTGTGGGACAAAAGTAGGTAGTTGAAATGAATAAGCACAGTCTCAGTTTTTGAATATAAAATGAATACAGTTACCTTTAGCCCATGGCTAAAGATTTCTTATATAATCAAATTGCACGCGGGATTGCACAGCAGATTAAAAGCAACGTTCTCAAGGTCGGGGATAAATTACCTTCGGTGCGTATGCTTTGCCAGCAGTATCAGATAAGCATGAATACTGCCAAAAGGGTATTCTTAGAACTGGAGGCTTTATCTTTAATTGTATCCAAACCGCAAGCTGGTTATTTTGTGAGTGCCCAGGCATTTCGCAAGCTCCCCCTGCCTGCGGTAAGCAAGCCAGATGCGGTGGCCAATCTATTGGCTTCTGATGCGCTTTGGAGTAAAGTTTATACTTGCATGGGCAGGGAAGACCTGACCCTATTATCTATTGCTGCGCCTTCTCCTGCTTTGCTGCCCATGGCGCAGCTTCGGAAGGAGTTTCTTAAGGCGAGCAGAAGCCTACATGATGGGGGCATAAAGTATGAATCCGCTCAAGGCAACCTTAACCTACGGCGCATGATCGCAATCCGCTCATTAAGCTGGGGGGGAGCCTTGCATGAAGATGACCTGATCACTACTGCTGGGGGCATGGAGGCTTTATCTCTGGCTGTAATGGCTTTAGGCAAGGCGGGTGACACTATGGCTGTGGAGAGTCCCTGCTATCCCGGGGTTTTACAACTTGCCGTGAGCCTAGGTTTAAACGTATTGGAGCTGCCTACTCATCCTGTCACGGGCATTGAAATCGAAGGCCTAAAAGCCGCATTGCCGCATATTGATTTCTGCTTGCTTATACCCAACTTCAATACGCCGCTGGGTAGCTGTATGCCAGAGTCTCATAAGAAGGAGGTGGTGAGCTTGCTCGCGAAACACCGTATCCCCTTGATTGAAGATGACGTCTATGGCGATCTTTACTTTGGGAAGCATAGACCCCGCTGTTGTAAATCCTTTGATTTGGATGGCAATGTGCTTTGGTGCAGCTCCGTATCCAAGAACCTAGCGCCTGGTTATCGCGTAGGCTGGATTGCTCCAGGAAGGTTTAAGGAGCAGATCTTAAAGTTAAAGCTTACCCATGTTATTGCTTCTGTGTCCATTACGCAAGAGGCTGTGGCCAACTTCCTGCGTTCTGGGAACTATGAAAAGCATCTTCGCTTATTTCGAAATACCTTGGAACAAAACTACCATCATTATGCGCGTGCCATCGCAGAATATTTTCCTGTGGATACAAAAATCAGTCGCCCACAGGGGGGGCTGACCCTCTGGGTCGAACTCCATAAAGATATCGATACGATAAAACTACATGATCTCGCATTGGAGCACAAGATTAGTATTGCCCCCGGACGTATGTTTACACTGCAAGATCAATTTGAAAACTTCATCCGCTTATGTATTGCACTACCCTGGTCAGCAGAACTCGAACAAAATTTGAAAACCATTGCGAGCTTACTGAAAAGCCCACGTGTGAAGCGATCTCAGGTAGTTATTTAAGCCTTCTTGCCATATAGCAGCAAGCGCTTGAAGGGATAGATCGCCGGTAGTTTTGGGAAACTTTCCTGTATGCGTACTTTGAAGCGGCTGGTAAATAAGGCTTGTTGTTTTAGATCCAAGCGCGCTAAGTAGGGGATAAGGGCGGATCCCGATATAAATTCGAAAAGGATATCATAATCATTGGCAACAATGGGATATACCCGTTGTGAGATGTTGAGTTCCTCTAGGCCTTGTGTAAAGAGCAGCTGCGTATAGGCATCAATCGTGAGCACTGTTGAAGGCCTGTTCCAGTCCTTTAAGTAGGTGCGAAAGGGCTCCTCATTAGCAATTTCGGATAAAAGCTGATTTAGAATATTTTCGGGTTGATAAGGCATCTGAACCGCTAATTGTCCATTTTTGTTTAACCTGGATATTATTTTAGGGAATAATTCCGGATGATTGTCTGACCACTGTAGTGCCGCATTGCTAAAGATTAAATCCCATTTTACATCGGCTGAAATCGCCTCTTCGGTGCTGGCTAGCTTAAATTGCAGCCTGCCTGTTTCTAATTGCGAGGCGTTTTTCAACATTTCAGACGAACTATCAATGCCTAAAAAATGGCTCTCTGGAAATCGCTCTGCGAGCAAAGCGGTCTGTTCGCCCGTGCCACATCCTAGATCTATAGCAGTTGTTCCTGCTTCCAGGCTGATCAGTGCGGCTAAATCAAAAAAAGGTTTAAAACGCAGGCTTTTAAATTGATT
>JASLCA010000197.1 GCA_030146225.1 Sphingobacterium sp.
AGCTTAACTGGATAGAGCACTTGACTACGAATCAAGAGGTTAGGGGTTCGACTCCCTTTGAGCGCACATAATTACAGCGAAGCCTAATTCTCACAAGATGGATTAGGCTTTTTTTTTCGGACATAAAACACGTAAACTTATGCTAAACCTTGTTTTATTTGGGCCTCCAGGTGCTGGTAAAGGTACTCAATCAGAGCGATTAATTGAAAAGTACCAACTGGTACATATTTCTACTGGAGATATTTTTCGCGCCCATATAAAAAATCAAACAAGCCTTGGACAACAGGTTAGTCAAATCATTGCAGACGGTAATTTAGTTCCAGACTCGATTACAATTGCTATGTTAGAAGAAGAAATTAAGAAAAACCCACAAGCTAAAGGGTTTATTTTTGATGGTTTTCCAAGAACTGTTGCACAAGCAGAAGCATTGGATCAGTTTTTAGCCTCTATCTCCGAAGAAATATCTGGGGTAGTTGCTTTGGATGTAACTGAAGAAGAGCTAACACAACGTATCGCTAAACGTCAAGAAATATCAGGAAGAGCAGATGATGCTGCTGATAAATTGAAGAAACGTATTGAAGAATACTTCAGCAAGACAATTCATGTTTTACCTTATTATGAAGCACAAGGTAAACTAACAAAGGTGGATGGTATCGGTGAGATTGAAACTATTTTCAACTCGTTAACCGCTATTGTCGACCAATATTAATTTTAACAGTAAGGAATATATATGGCCCAGGGCTCAAATTTTGTTGATTATGTGAAGGTCTGTTGCCGTTCTGGTAGTGGTGGCGGAGGTTCTGCGCACTTACACCGGGATAAGGTAAACTCAAAAGGCGGTCCTGATGGTGGTGATGGTGGTCGTGGTGGACATATTATCCTAAAGGGTTCTAGCCAACACTGGACTTTACTGCATTTAAAATTTCGTAAACATATTATCGCTGCAAATGGAGAGCGTGGAAGCAGTTCCATGTCTACAGGAGCTAACGGTAAGGATGAGATTTTAGAAGTGCCTTTAGGAACTATTGCAAGGGATGCCGAAACAGGAGAAGTCCTTTTCGACATTACCGAAGATGGGGAAACGAAGATTCTTACCGCTGGTGGTAAAGGTGGATTGGGGAACTGGCACTTTAAGTCAGCTACGCAACAAACACCGCGCTATGCTCAACCAGGGATACCAGGCCAAGAGCAATGGATTATTCTAGAGCTAAAGGTATTGGCAGATGTAGGTTTGGTAGGCTTCCCAAATGCGGGTAAATCGACCTTACTTTCAGTAGTCTCGGCAGCAAAGCCAGAGATCGCTGATTATCCATTTACAACCTTGGTGCCTAACTTAGGCATTGTCGCTTATCGCGATAATAAGTCTTTTGTAATGGCAGACATTCCTGGAATTATCGAAGGGGCTTCAGAAGGAAAAGGCTTAGGCTATCGCTTCTTACGTCATATTGAGCGGAACTCGATCTTGCTCTTTATGGTGCCAGCTGATACCGATCGCTCGATAGAGGAGGAGTACAATATCTTGCTAAATGAGCTTACGGCATACAATCCAGAGCTAATCGACAAGCCTAGATTATTGGCGATTACCAAGTCGGATATGCTGGATGATGAGTTAGAAGCTGAGATGGCTTTGACTGTTCCAAAATCGGTTCCATATCTCTTTATTTCCTCTGTTTCTGGAAAGAATATACAGCAGATGAAAGATTTAATCTGGAAAGAGATTGTTCAATAATTTTCGAATCGAAAGAATATAAAAAAAGCCTGAAATTAATTTCAGGCTTTTTTGATGCTTGCTTATTTCTTGTTGATCAATTTCCCAATGCTTTGCGCTAGGTTTTTATCTACCGTGATATAACCTGGGTAATAGATGTTCGAATTGCCAATCTTAAATGAAGGTTTAATCTTCAATACCAAAAAGCCTTCGCCTTTTTTGGTGAAGAGCTCATTCATAATATTGTCTAAGCCATTCTCTTTAGCCGTATTAAAGATATTTGCCTTAAAGGTCAATGGAACAACCGTACTTTGACCCTGCGCAAGGTGAATGTTTTCATTAACCGTACCTTCGAAAAGTGGCTTTCCTTGGATCTCAATTAAATATTTAAAGGAGTTGATGGCTGTCTTTGTCGCACTCGGGTTGGTAACCTTCATATTGACACGTGCTTCTAAAGGTAGATCCTTGCTGAGCATTGCCATGGCTACTGCTGGTAAGGCTCCAATATTAACGCCATTTCCATTGCTAAAGGACTCTACAGCCTTGCCTGCTAAGCGTACATCCTGTAGCGACTCTACATCGTATTGACAATTTGCTAAATTAGCAACCTGTTGTTTGTTAATAGAACAGCTGCTTAATACGAAAGCGGCCATTGATAGTACTACTAGTTTTAATTTCATTGTTATGTTTTATTTCTTTTTTGAACCAAAATTATAGGTTACCCCAAGGGTGAAAACTGCATTTCCAGCTTTTAAGTATTCATTGTCAAGCATATTAAAGTTAAAGCCATTTGTGTACTGCAACTGAAAATGCTTATTAAGTTCCATTCGTGTAAAGAATAAAGGCTCGACAAACAAGGCCTCTTCTTTTTCCTGATTCAGCCCATCTATTTTAAAGTCTGTCATGCCTACACGGCTTAGACGAATCGCTGTACCATAGTTTAAGGTTCTCTTTTTACCAAATAGGTTTAGCTTACTCCTTTTTGTTGAGGAATAATTGACTTGCAGAAATATTTTGTCAAAATCCATCTCTCGCAGTTCCTGCGTCTCCATCCCTTGCATGCCTGCTCGTCTATCTTCCTCCCTAGAGGTCCCAATTCCATAGCCCGCATAAACCTCAAGAACCTGCCGCTTATGCTTCCCAATCTTGGTAAAGTAGCCCAAACCTGCCTCTACATTTTGCTGCTTAAACAACTCATTGCGCTGGCTGCCGCTTTGGTCCATAAAAAAACCATTGGCAATAAAGGCTATATTATTACTCAGGGCTACCCCAGCATTAGCGCTTAGGCCTCCTTTAATTGTACTATGTCCTGCAATATAAGCCTCGCCCTTATCCGTAAACATGGGAGTGGCTGGAACATTAGGCAAATACATTGAACTACAACTAGTCAAAAAAGCCAAAACAGGAAGTAGGAATAGATAAGATGGTTTTACTTGCATATCAATCTGTATCCTCAGCAACCTTAATTATTGTGCCATAATGCCTAATTCAGTACTTAAAGGTAATATTTAGCATTGTTTAACAGTTTTCCCTATTGCTTTTTAACCCTAGCTTTAAAAGAGCTTAAATAATCCCTGCCTTAAGCAGTTCAACTTCCATCTCTTGCTGTAATTTCAGCGCTTCTTCTCTAGCCTTTTCTGCAAAGTCCTTGCCCGCAGATGCATAAATAATCCCCCTTGTACTATTCACCAGAAGGCCACAGTCCTTATTCATTCCGTATTGACAAACATCCTGTAAGGAGCCGCCTTGCGCACCCACACCTGGAACCAATAGGAAATGGTCAGGTGCATGCTCACGTATCTTTAAGAAGCCTTCGCCACGTGTAGCACCGACTACATACATGGTGTTTTCTATACTCCCCCAAGTATTTACCTTGTCGATCACATATTCAAACAATTGAACATTATCCTTATTCTCAAAATTTTGAAAATCCTTACTTCCCTGGTTAGAAGTCAGCGCAAGCACAATCGCCCATTTATTTTCAAATTCCAAAAATGGTGTTACAGAGTCATTACCCATATAAGGAGCAATGGTGATGGAGTCAAAGCCTAAGCCAGAAACCTGCTCATCGAAAAATGCAGTAGCATACATCTTTGAAGTATTGCCTATATCTCCACGCTTAGCATCTGCGATACTAAAACAGTTTTTAGGTAAGGCTTCCCAAGTCTTTTGCAGGGATTGCCAACCCTTTACGCCATAAGATTCATAGAAGGCTATATTGGGCTTATAAGCCACGCATAAGTCTTCAGTGGCTTCAATAATGGCTTTGTTAAAGGCATATATTGGATCCTCATTATCTAACAGATGTTGAGGTATTTTATTTAAATCAGTATCCAGTCCCACACATAAAAAGCTTTTCTTCGCCTTTATCTGTCCTACCAATTCACTTCTAGTCATGTTTTATTTATTTAGCAATTCTGTTATAAACTCAAATACCTCCTTGCGGGAATAGTCAGCCATGCCCTCATGATGTGCAGCTACATTACCTTCTTTATCCAAAATAACTGTGGTTGGAATGGATTGGCCCAACCAGTCCGAAGGGATCTCACTCTCGGGATAATAAATGGGTAGGTCAAGCTTGCCATCCTTTAAGAAAGCATGTGCCTTCTCCTTGGCATGTTCGATTTCTACAAGCATAAAGACAACCTGATCATTATCCTTAAATTTATCTTTTAACTTTTCTATAGAAGGCATCTCTGCCTTACAAGGAGGACACCAAGTCGCCCAAAAGTTAATAAACACCACCTTGCCTTTTAGATCAGCAATATTTGTGATTTGCCCATTGTCATCAGAGAAGGAAACTTGGGGCCTAGTCGCACTTACCCCAACCGCAGTAGGCGCGGTTTCCTTCGGCATTTCGAGATTAGGCTTAAACAAGCCTATCTTCATTAATCCCTGTTGGATCCATGCTCTACTTGTAGGAACAAGCAACATAATAATTAAAATACCGAAGATTATATTCCCGGCAATTTTCCATGTTTTTTTCTTCTCAGTCTTCATTTAAGTATAAATTAGCTGTTAAACTTTTCTAACAAGCGTAATAAGGTCGCAAAGTCTTTTGGATAAGGAGCCTCAAAAGCATATGCTTTGCCATCAATATTAAAGCTAACCGCCTTTGCATGTAATGCAAAACGCTTAATAATAGGCTGCTCTTCCTCGTCTTTAGAAAGGCTAAAGCCACGCTTCTTAATTTTCGATAGGAAAATTGGCTTCCCATGGTACATCGCATCCCCTACAATAGCAGCATGCTGTGTCGCTAGGTGTATCCTAATCTGGTGCATACGGCCCGTAATGGGTTTACATTCGACCAAGGTATAATCCCTAAAGTATTGAATGGATTTAAATATCGTTTCTGCCGCCTTGCCCCGTGCTCTATCAATAGATACGTTCTTACTCCCTTGATTAAAGATAGGTAGGTTAACCGTCAGGTTGTCAAAGGTATGTGTGCCGCCAATAACAGCATGGTATGTTTTGTCTACGCGTCTGCGCTCAAACTCTATGGATACCAGGCGGTAGGTCTCTGGGTTCTTTGCGATCAACAAGATACCAGAGGTTTCCTTGTCTAAGCGGTGACATACTTGCGCATCAGGTGAATATTTCTTTGCTAAGCGCAAAATATTAACTTCACCACCTGCACGGTCATCCAAAGAAGCTATAAATGGGGGTTTATTAATGACAATTAGATTGTCATCTTCAAATAGTATTAAATCCTCAAATTTCGGAAACTTAAATAAACGGTTTTCGTTTTCTTGCATCCTACAAAAGTACAAAAAAGACATGAAGTAATAGAATGACTGGATTCTCATTCTCACATTTATTAATTAGTTTTGTCCAAACTAAATATTAGAGATGTCAGTAAATAAAGTCATAAAGCGCATTACCACGAGTACGATTCAAGCCATGAAAGTTAAGGGCGAAAAGATTACCATGTTGACGGCTTACGATTACTCCATGGCACTTGCTTTGGATGAAGCGGGTATCGATGTTTTATTAGTAGGGGATTCAGCTGCCAATGTTTTTGCGGGCTACGAAACCACACTTCCGATAAGCTTAGACCATATGATTTACCATGCAAGTGCGGTTGCTAGAGGCGCACAGCATGCCCTTGTGATCGCAGACCTGCCCTTTGGTACTTATCAAGGAACGGCAAAGGATGCCTTTGATGCAGCAGTGCGGATGATGAAGGAGTCTGGCGTACATGGTATTAAGCTTGAAGGGGGAGTTGAGATTTTAGCGAATATCAAGATGATTGTGGATGCAGGTATTCCTGTATGTGGTCACTTGGGCCTTACACCGCAGTCTATAAATAAGTTTGGCACCTTTGGGCTACGTGCTAAAGAAGATGCTGAAGCAGAAAAACTTAAGGCAGATGCCTTAGCCTTACAGGCTGTAGGCTGTTTTGCAATTGTCTTGGAGAAAATTCCAGCACAGCTTGCCAAGGAGGTGAGTGAATCCTTAGCCATTCCAACGATTGGCATTGGCGCCGGCGCAGACTGTGATGGCCAGGTTTTAGTCGTCAATGATGTGATGGGCTTTACCAAGGACTTTAAGCCTAAGTTCTTACGTCAGTATATGCAGATGTATTCCGGGGTACTGGATGCAGCACGTCAATATGCTGAGGATGTGAAAGGCGGTTCGTATCCTAATGAGTCTGAACAATACTAAAGCATGTTAAAATTCCTTTGGATAATTATCCTGCTGGCTGTCTTGGTCTATTTTATAGCAAGACGCTTTTTTATAGCTAGCCCCACAACCACACTTGTTAAGGCTACTGCTAAGAATGGCTATAAGCTTATTGACACCAATGGGCAATTGATTGGTAGGGTGACCAAGAGTACCATGAGCACAGTAGGTCTAGGCATTCTGCTATTTATCGGTATCCTTCTTTTGGGTATGAAGTTCAAAATTATTTGGATCGCCTTGCCCTTGAGTCTCTACCTGATTGGGCAGATCTTCGTATATACCAATCATGTCCGTGCGACAAAAGATCAGCGGATCTATTTTGATCCCGAGAACAATGAAGTGCTTGTAGATCGTTTAAAGACCGATGCCTTAAGATTTAATCTATTAAGGGATGTGACAGAAGTTACTGAGGTGCGTTCGGTACAGAAAAATAAAGGAACTTTATTCGGCTATTACAAATTGAAAGTTCAAGGAAATGTAGTCGTGGTACCTTATTTAATAGAGCAAAATAATACATATTATAACAAGCTATTCTTCGAGCGCTTGAATGCTAGTTTTAAAATTCAGCTAGAAACTAAACTGTTCCCTATAGTTTAGTTTCTAGCTGTAAGGCTAGCTGTACCTGATTTTGCAAAGCTTCGCAGGCCGTTAATTTCGTTATTAAAGCCCAAAATTTCGTGTTCCTCCTAAATCCTTGCTAAAAGCGGAAAGTTTTTTTGATGTTTGAGCGCTAACGCATTGTTCGCGTTTAAAATTTGTTTAGGCGTTTTTAGCGCAGGATACCTGCTGCTAATGACATTAAGATACAGGAAAAATGGGAAACATTAAATATCTCGTGCTGAGTCTGCTTTTTTCGGCAGGATTAGGGATTCAAGCTCAGCCAAAGCAAAAGCCCTTAATAATAGCCGAGCAAGGTAGCTTCGCAATCGGGGGGATTGTCTTGCAAGACACAGGAAGATTCAATTTACAAGAAGCACTAAAGCCAGCAGGGCAGACCTTGCATGCTGATCATGCCTATACTTTTTACCAAATCCCTGTGGACGCTAAGAAATATCCGCTTGTATTTCTACATGGAGCGGGACAGTCTAAGAAAACTTGGGAGACCACGCCTGATGGGCGAGCGGGTTTTCAAAATATCTTCTTAGGAAAAGGCTATGGAGTTTACCTGTTAGATCAGCCGCGCCGTGGGGCGGCCGGACGAAGCAGCCTTGCTACTGCTATAACTCCATTGGCTGATGAACAATTTTGGTTTACTCAATTTAGACTAGGCAATTACCCCAATTTCTTTGACAATGTGCAGTTTTCAAAAGATAAGTTGGCTTTGGAACAATTTTATAGACAGATGACCCCCAATACAGGACCTTTTGATGCCACTGTTATTAGCTCCGCTGTCTCCGCGTTGTTTGATAAGATTGGTCATGGCATCCTCCTCACACATTCGCAAGCAGGAGGCCCCGGCTGGATGACTGCTATTCAAAACCCACATGTCAAAGCTGTAGTTGCTTACGAGCCCTATAGCAGCTTTTTATTTCCAGAAGGTGAGTTGCCTGCGCCAATTGCATCTACAGGCATGTTTGGAGCTCTTAACGGACAAGAAATCCCTTTAAAAGACTTTTTGAAACTAACTCAAATTCCAATTGTTATTTACTATGGCGATAATATCGCCAAGGAATCCAGCCCAGTATGGAATATGGATCACTGGCGATCTGGACTAGAAATGGCTCGACTTTGGGCGGCCACGGTCAATAAACATGGGGGAGATGTGCAGGTCATACACCTGCCAGAGGTAGGAATCTATGGCAATACACACTTTCCATTTTCAGACCTTAACAATTTACAGGTTGCAGAGGCCTTAGAAAAATGGCTTACAGCGAAGAAATTGAATATTAAGTAATTTAAGAATTAAAAAATTTAGTGTATTTTGCTGTATAAGATTGTCTTCGATCTCAAACGGATGTGCTTAGGAAGCAGAATATCCGACTTAAACAGGTTTGCTGCTTATTAGTAGGCATACATCCTAGCATCCTCATAATAGCGTAACAGATACTATGTTAAAAAAATATAATAACCCGCCGTTGCTGCTCATATGCTTAGTTTTGGTCTTGGTGGTTATCTATCCAGATATTACTTGGCTGCCCTATGACATGGGAAAGTTAGCTGCTGCGGATAAGCCAAGCTTTATAGCCTTCTTTAGCTTTCGCTATCTATACTTTGTAGCCTTGTTGTTTTTACTGCTGAAGGTTAACTTTCAACAGCTAAGGAATGCCTTATTCAAAAGACGCTTTGTGTACTCCTTCGTAATAAGCATGTTGGCTTGGGTTGCTTATGGGATAGTGCTGTTTTTGCTCTATGCCAAAGTAAAACATTTCGGAAGTCTGGTGCTTTTTCAATTCTTCTTTATGGCGCTTATCGCCACCTTTATGGGGCATATGTCCGCGATGTATAAGGAGCAGCGTAAGCGAGAGGTAGAGATTGCAGCCCTTAAAGTAGAAAACCTGAAGAGTCGTTATGATGCTCTGACTAATCAAATTAACCCGCATTTTTTCTTTAATTCCCTCAATGGCTTGACTTCCTTAATTCGCAAGCAAAACAATGAGGCTACACTGACCTATGTGAATAAGCTATCAGATGTATTTCGATATATTCTGCAAAGCGATAAGAAAGGCTTGGTCAGTTTAGGCGAGGAGCTGGCCTTTGTAGATGCCTTTCGATACATGATGGAAGTTCGCTTTGCCAATAAGCTAGCCTACCGCATAGATGTGCCCGAAACCGCCCTATCTTACCAGCTGCCCGTACTTGCGATACTCCCTTTATTGGACAATATTGTGGTGCACAATCGGATCGATAGCGAGCATAAGATGTTGTTGGAGATCTCCTTTAATGAAGCCGAAGAGTTAGTCATCTCAAACCCTATTTACCCTAAACTAAGTCCCGCGGAGACCAATGGGACAGGGCTGCAAAACTTGGAGAGCCGCTTTCAATTATTGATGGATAAACAGCTTCGTGTAGTACAGGACACGGAGCGATTTACGGTTTACTTACCCTTAAAAAAATCCCTATGAAAGTCCTGATTGTAGAAGATGAAACAGCTGCCTATGAGAGCTTAGTGCAGCTTTTAGCAGCAGTTGGCCCACAGCTAGATGTGTTGGGGAATACCGAGAGTGTCAGCCAAACCATACACTGGTTAAATAACCATCCCCAACCGGACCTAATCTTTATGGATATTCACCTGTCCGATGGTTCCGCCTTCTTGATTTTTGATCATATGGAAGTGCAGGTGCCCATAATCTTTACCACAGCCTATGATGAATATGCGCTTGAAGCCTTTAAAGTAAACAGCATAGATTACTTGTTAAAGCCTATTAAAGAGGTGGATTTAAAAAGGGCACTAGACAAGTTTACGCTACGTTCACAAGCCGATCTTACAGCCTATATAGCTCAACTCAGCCAACTCAGTCAAATTTCAGCACGTACCCGCTATCCGGACCGGTTATTGATCCCTGTTAAAGATCAATTAATGCCCATAGCCTTGGAGGATGTGTCTTACTTTTATACCAGCGATAAAAACACCAGCATTGGCTTAAGGGATGGACGTAGCCTAGCTTACTCACGCTCCTTAGAACAAATTTATAATAGCCTTAATCCCCAGGACTTTTATCGCGCAAACAAGCAGTTTATAATTGCGCGTAATGCGGTGGAAAACATTACCATCTGGTTTGATAGCCGTCTGCTTATTAAGTTGAATAGCGAACTGCCTGAGCGTATCTATATTAGCAAAAACAAAGCAGCCGACTTTAAAGAATGGTTTACCAAAATCTAAATACAAAACTACCTCCCAAGGATTTCGTCTTTAGCGCTGATATTTTCGTTTTGACTCCAGAAGCGCTATAACGCTTGAATATTTTCTTGATTTTTGTTTTATAAGCTTTTGAAAACGAGCGGCAAATTCTTTATAAAGTTAAACATCAAGTCTTATTTAATCGTCAACCCTATGCGTATTATTTCAATCTTATTTTTATGCCTAACAAGTGCATTCACAGGCTTTTCACAAGAGCAAAGTGTTGCAGCAGAAATTACCCAACTTTCTAAAGCGAAGTGGCAATGGATGGCAGATAAAGATCTTCCTGCTTTGGACAGTCTCTTTCATGAGAAGTCCATGTTTGTACATATGGGAGGATCCTGGGGCAAACAAGAGGAGTTAAATGTTATTGAAAGTGGGCGTATCTGGTATAAATGGGCAGATGTGCATGAGGTAACCATGCAGGTTATGGATAATACCGTCATTCTATTGAATCGCATTGATTTATTAGCTGTTGTAGGTGGAAATGAAGTGACCAACCCCTTTATCGTGACAGAAGTCTACTTGAAGATTGCTGGTAAGTGGAAATTAGGCTCCTTATCTTTTAGTAAAATATTAAGTACAAATCCTAAATAGACCTAAAAAGTGAAACCTATGAGAAAATATAGCATTCCCCTTGGATTATTTATCCTAGTCTGTCTCAGCTCCGTATTTGCGCATGCACAGGAGTCTAGCACGGCAGCTGTACTGACTGTTAGGCAGCAACAGCTTATCAGCGTTTCTGCCTTAGCCGCCAAAGGGGATCTGCCAAGTCTTTCTGGAGCTTTGCAAAGGAGCTTAGATGCGGGCTTAAGCATTAACGAACTAAAGGAAGCACTCGTGCATCTCTATGCCTATGCGGGATTCCCCAGAAGCATTCGCGGATTGCAGACCTTGATGAACGTAGTGGATAAGCGTAAAGCAGAAGGCAAGAAAGACCTACTCGGCAGGATGGCCTCTCCAATCCCAGAGGAGCCTAGCAAGTACAATCGCGGTAAAGCAGTGTTAGAAAGCCTAACAGGGCAGGCAGAAACAAGTCCTAAATCAGGATATGCAGCATTTGCACCTGAAATAGAGTTGTTTCTCAAGGAGCATCTATTTGCGGACATCTTCGAACGGGATGTCTTAAGTTATGCAGATCGGGAGTTGCTAACCATCTCCATTTTAAGCAGTATAGGAGGGGTAGAGCCCATGCTGCGCTCGCATCTGCTAATCTGCTTACATATAGGGTTGCAGCCTGATCAGCTACAGGAATTTGTCTATCATATAGGCAGTACATTAGGAATGCAAGAAGCAAGTGCGGCGCAGGCTATTTTGGATGAGGTGTTAAACAGTAAAATATAAATCAATGATTAAGAAATCGATACATGTAATAAGTGGCGCAGTCATCTGCATGCTTGCAGCAGGGACCCTGAAGGCTCAGGATAATTCTCAAAATAGTATTTCAAATCCATATAGCTTGGTCTATGCAGGGGCAGTCACAAAAAATGAAGTTGGAGAAGTAAATATTCATCCTATAAGCTATAGCAGTCGCGGGCTCAAGATTTCTGCCAATCTGTATACCCCTGCTTATTATGATCCAGCAAAGCAATACCCTGGAGTCGTAGTTGCCCATCCCAATGGCGGGGTAAAAGAGCAGGTGGCGGGGCTTTATGCCCAGCGACTAGCCGAGCGGGGCTATATCGTAATTGTGGCCGATGCTGCCTACCAAGGAGCGAGTGAAGGCTTACCACGAAACGTCGATAAGCCAGTAAATAGGATTGAAGATATTCATGCAATGGCTGATTACATCAGTCAATACGCGGGCGTAGACCTTTCTAAAATTGGCTTGTTGGGAATCTGTGGAGGAGGTGGGTACGCGCTTAAAGCGGCTCAGTCCGATAAGCGTTTTAAAGCGTTAGCTACGCTCAGCATGTTCAATTCGGGGGCGGTAAGAAGGAATGGCTTTATGAATTCTCAGATCGCAAGTATCCAAGAGCGATTGGAGCAAGCAACAGCCGCTCGCGCCCAGGAGGCTGCTGGCGGGGATGTGACCTATGTAGGCAGTACAATCCCAACAGCTGCTGAGATTGCACAGCTCCCAACGGATCTTTATCGAGAAGGATTTGGCTATTATTATGGTACCCATGCGCATCCCAATTCTACCTTTAAGTATACCATGAGTAGCTTATTGGATCTGATGACCTTTGATGCTAATAGCAATATGGACCTGATAACCCAGCCTTTACTTATGATAGCTGGAAGCAAGGCAGACAGCTTTTATATGACTGAGGAGGCTTTTAAAAACGCAAATAAGGCCTCGCGCAAGGAATTATTCTTGCTTCAAGGTGCTTCCCATATAGAGACTTATTGGAAACCAGCCTATGTAGATCAGGCGGTAGCTAAGTTGCATGAGTTTTACTTAGAAAATCTATAATCATGATAAAATATATAAACTATAGTCTGCTTGGATGTGTATTGTATTTCAGTGCATGCACGCAAGAGGCCCAAGTAGCAAGTGAGGCTGTTCATAAGGGCTTGATCTTCCCAAAAGGAGAAGTGATTCGCAATACAAATTTTACAGGTACAGCCTACTTGCAAGGATTAATGGAGGCCGATAGCCTGAATCCCATATCGATTGGGAATGTGACCTTCGAGCCAGGTGCTAGAAGCAAATGGCATCAACATCCTGCTGGACAAATCCTATTGGTCACAGAAGGAGTAGGTTATTACCAAGAAAAAGGACAAGCTAAGCAGGTTTTGCGGAAGGGTGATGTGATTAAATGTCCCCATAACATACCCCATTGGCATGGTGCAAGCGCTGATACGGCCTTTGTACAAGTCGCGATAACCAGTAGAGAGCATGGTCCAACTATATGGCTAGATGAGGTTACGGAGGAGCAATATCACAGTAAACCACAGGATTAGACATTACAATACTTGCTGGGGAGGACGCCTAAAATATCTTGAAATCAAGATATTTTAGGCGTTTTTTTTATCCAAAATTAATGAAAGGAATGAATGCCTATAATCCTGATGCTTGCAGTTGTTTGAGGATAATTTTAGTCTATTTTATAAGGTGTTTAAACATGTAACGTCTTGATAATGTTAAGTGTTAAGGCTTTATAATAATTTAATATAGGAGGGATACAAGGTATTTGTATTAATTGTACATTTGCCGAATAAATTTTAATAATTAAGTCATTTTATTAACTTCTTTGAATATAAAATTAAGCTATTAACCAATATTTATTTTTCACTAAAAATTGCAATAGGCCTAAGCCTAAACCAAGTGTGTATTACCCTTATTTTAAATAAATCAAATAAACAGTCATGATTAGAAAAATTAGTATCGTCGCAGTTTTCGGCTTTTTCGCTGTTAACTCATTGTCTGCAAAAGCAAAAATACCTTTGTGCTTCCCTTGCGAAACAATTCAAACCGTGCAGGAGTTACCTACAGACTCTGAAATTCAAAAATTAGCTGGAGAAAAAGTTAATCTTTCTTATTTGAACAATGAGTATGGTGCGATTTGGATTCCTGTATGGAATACGGATGGCCGTTATGTATTGAGTGACATCTCCAATAATACCTATTATGAGATTGATAGTGAAGTTGCTGCTATCTTAAAGGATAAGCATGATTTTGATGTGGAAACAGCTGTTGCGCCATTAACTTTTTGGAAGAAAATTGGTGGAAAAATTGTTTTCTTATTAGTTGTGGTACTTGCAATTTGGGGTAGTATTCCTTCAAAAAAGAAAGAGGTAACTGCAAATAACATTTAATCGGTATGAATCCATTATTTTTAATTCCAGTAATACTGGTTATTGTAGGTGTTTGTTTTATGGTTTATATGAACAAAAAGCACAGTGCCGTAAAAAATGATATCGATCTTGATGCCGAAAGAGGCAATTATGATCGCTACAAGCAAGAGTTGTTGAGCCAAGATTTTTCGCACCTAGCTAAGTGGATGAAGGGAAAATCTATTGATGCATTTACTTCTGGGTCTATTCCACAAACTACAGCTGGCAAACTAGCTAAAATGGCGAGCGATGGCATTGAAAATGTAGCCTTGTCGGCGATAGGTCTAAAGAGAAATAATCTAGAAACTGAGTGTTTTTGGGTATTAAGCGGACATGATTTGCACTTCTTTACGACAGATACGGAAGGTGAGTTAGAGGAGCATATGGTCTTTGATAATTTCCGTATAGAAGCTGCCAAGCTTCAGTTTGCAGGAATACTAAAGTCTCCTGCTGCTGTTTATTTAAAATCTGCTGAGGAATACTTACCGAAGGTACATGTGATTACCTTTAATCTTGAGGGCAGCGCCTTTGCATTAGAAATTCATGATAGACTACACTATGTGGTGGATCCAGCGGATATGCTAAATGTAAAAAAACAGTTCTTAGGCCGTGCAAAATATCAAGTAGTAGGGGAGCAATTTGTAGATGTTTTGCAATCCAAGTTCTCGAATTTAGCTATAGCTTAAGTAGTATATGGGCTTATTCTCCAAATTATTCAATGCTTTTAAAGGCATGCGCCTGAATAAGGAAAATTATCTTACTGGCAAGGCATTAGATCATGTGCTGATTGGATCCATGTATGCGGAACAACAGTCTGCTTATCTGAATTCCTATGAGACAGGATTGCCTATGTCTACAATTAAGAAACTTGTTGAGGAGTATTGGGATATTTATAACAGCGAGGATGCTTTAGCTATTCTTGAGGATTTACATACGAGGAATGCCCATAGCTATGTTGACGTTGTTTTCGAGGCTTATGAGCAAGCAGATAATTATGTGGAGCTGTTTCGTGCCAATCTTCCCGCCGATGAGGCTGCTTTTAATTATTATGTAGACATGTATCGGGCTCTCAAAAATGTGGTTCCGGAACTTATAGAGCAAAAGTTTTTAAAGGATTTTTCTGACATAAGAACTGCTAAAAATACAGCTTGGAATTACGGTAGAGCAGCTTTTTTAGCACGTTGTTGTTATGATTTAGGCTACCTATCCGAGCTCCTGTTGAAGCAATACCTGTCTAAATCTTATCAGGAACTGAAGGCTTTCTGTCCAACATGGAAAGTTTATACGCAGAGTTATGTGCTGGGCAGAGCCCTTTGGGCTGGTGCCAATAGTGCAGGTATGAATCAAATTGCTGAAGACTTGCTAAATCATGCGAAAAGCCCTTTGAAGGATAAGGTTTATTTATAAAGATTAATTTTTAGATTAAAGGCACTTCGCTAAATCAATACGAGGTCAAGTGCTTTATCCTTTTTAAGTCCAGCTGCATACTTGCAGCTGGACTTTTTTTGCTGTATGGGGTAGACTAAAGCTGTTTTTTAAAAGAATTAGAAGCGCAAAGCGCAAAAATCGATGAGGGTGGATGGTTTGAATTTAACTGTAGGTTAAACAATAAAGGGCGTTGGTTGTTTCCTTCTAGTATACATGCGGATAGCTGTATTTTATTTCCTGTAAAATGTATTATTATGAAAAGATCTAGTTTTTTAAAGACTGTACTTGCCTTTACGGCTATTATTATATGGAGCCTAGCCCAGGAGAGTGATGCTTGTAAAAGGGTTGTTTATAAAGGCCCCAATAATACGATTATTACCGCTAGGAGTATGGATTTCTCAACGCCCATCCCAGCCAATTTATGGTTATTTCCGAGAGGTATGCAACGTGATGGAAGTACCGGTAAGCATACGGTAAGATGGACTTCCAAATATGGCAGCATGGCTACAAGCTCTTGGGATTTTGCGACCTCGGATGGGATGAATGAGAAAGGTCTTGTTACGAATATACTATGGCTTACAAGCTCTATCTTTCCAGAATTTAATAAGGAAGGTAAGGGGAGGAAAGGGATGGCTGTGTCCCTATGGGCACAGTATGCTTTGGATAACTTTGCGACAGTAGCCGAAGCAGTAAATGAGCTTAAGAAGGAAGAGTTTGTCGTGGTTACCGATTTTATACCAGGTACGGAACGATTTACGGCTGTTCATCTTTCTATGTCTGATGCGACTGGCGACAACGCTATTTTGGAATATATTGATGGAAAGCTGGTCATCCACCATGATCCATCATATACAGTTATGACGAATGACCCGGTGTTTGAAGATCAGTTAGCTATTAATAAGTATTGGAAGGGTATTCCTGGAGATATATTTCTGCCGGGTACAAAAAGTGCCGTGGACAGCTATGTTCGTGCATCCTATTATATTAAAGCCATAGAACAGACAGATGATATCCGTATTGCTTTGGCTGGCACCTTCAGTGTGATAAGACAGTGTTCGGTTCCTTATGGCATTTCTACAGCTGGTTATCCAAATTTATCTACTACAAGATGGAGAACGGTGGCAGACCAAAAAAACTTAGTGTATTATTTTGAGGATGCCTTAAGCCCAAATACCATCTGGGTGGATTTGAAAAAACTGGATTTCAGCTCTACTGGAAAAGTCAAAAAACTAGGATTGGATAAAAGCCAGATTTATGCTGGAGAAACATCAGCACAGTTTGTCGAAACTGCGCCTTTTGTATTTCAGGGGATATAGCTTTATTCGTCTGCTTTAAGAAAAGATATGGATAAGGATGTGGCTTTCTCCTTTAAAGAAGCTAAATTTCCTATTTGTTTTTTTTTTTTGTATAGCACTGAAAAATAAA